>CAYUMA010000582.1:0-5185 GCA_964445675.1 uncultured Pseudomonadales bacterium
GTCGTGGGAAAGTCGGCGGCCCACGCTTCGATCGGGCCCGCGACCTGAACTACAGCACCCGTTTCGAATGCAACTTGCGTGGCGCCGACGCCTTCTTCCGCGATCGAGACGGGGACCAGACCCCGCGTGTTCGTCCACACGCGCAGACCCGTCTGCCCGGGCGTTGCATCGAGGCGGAACCTGATCGCGCAGCCGTCCGCCTCACATAGACGTTGCACGGTGCGATCGATCTCGCGCAGCACGCGCTCGAGATCGCCCGGCGATTCGTTGATGAGGCGCAGGATGTCGGCCGTGGCCGCATCGAGTGCCTCGGCCTGCGCGAGTTGCGCCTGCAACTGCTTGATCGTCGGCTTCATTGCACGGGCTCCGCTTCCTTGCAGACAAGAGGCAACGTCACCGTGAACGTCGAGCCCTCGCCCGCAACGGATTCGACGGTGATGTCGCCGCCCATCAGCCGGCAGAACTCGCGCGACAGCGCGAGGCCGAGACCGGTGCCGCCGTATTTGCGGCTGGTTTCCGCATTCGCCTGCGAGAACGCCTCGAACAATCGGCTGACTTGTTCCTCCGTCATGCCGATGCCGGTGTCGCGGATGGCGAACGTGACGGTGGGGGCCTCAGCGTGTGTACGCACCGTGAGCGTGATCGCGCCGTCCTGCGTGAACTTCGCCGAGTTCGACAGCAGGTTGAACAACACCTGGCGCACCTTAACAAGGTCGGCGTGCATCGCGCCGATGTCGGGCGGGCAGTCGATCACGAATGTGTTGCCGTTCTTTTCCACCACCGGACGCACGATCGACTCGGCTTCGTTCACCAGCGTCGCAATGTCGCAGTCTTCGAGGAACAGCGTCATGCGCCCGGCTTCCACCTTCGACAGATCGAGGATGCCGCCGATCAGGTTCAGCAGATGTTTGCCGGCGGTGTGGATCTTGCCGAGGTCGGGCAGGAAATCGTCCTGGCCGAGGTCTTCGCATTCTTCCTGCAAGAGTTCCGAGTAACCGATGATCGCGTTCAGCGGCGTGCGCAGCTCATGCGACATGTTGGCGAGGAATTCGCTCTTGTGGCGCGAGGCAACTTCCAGTTCTTCGGTCTTGCTTTGCAGCTGCTTGAACAGGCGCGCGTTTTCGACGGCGACCACGGCCTGGGTCGCAAGCGCGCCGAGCAGCGTCTTCGAACGCTCGGAGAATTCGGTCGCTTCGTACCGAGTCATGACGAGCGCTCCAATTGCACCGCGCGGCCCGAACATCGGAACAGCAATAGACGAAACTGCGGTGATATCCGACGGTAAAAATGATGCAAGCGACGGCCACCGCTCAAGATGTGAAGCAACCGATCCCTTGAACTCGAACAGTCGACCAGAGCGCATGGCGACAAGCCCGATCGTCTCGCCGGTGTCATGAGGCAAGGGATGGATACCGTCCGTCCCCACCACATAGATAAACCGTTGATTTCCGTCAAACCAGGAGATACCTGCGGTGTCTGACTGGCCGAGTGCCATTGCCGCCTCGGCGATCTTGGGCATCGTCTTGTTGAGATCCGTCGGCGCGCTGGCGACGATGGACAACACTTCGCCCATCACCCGGCGAGTGTCCAGGTTCTCGCTGATCTCCCGATTGCTTTCGCGCAGTTCCCGGATGAGCCGTGCGTTCTCGATCGCGATGGCGGCCTGGTCGGCGAAGGACTTCAGCACAGACACCATCGCCGGTGTGATCGGTTCGCCGTTGGCATTGGAAACTGTCAGCAGGCCGAGTATCGGTTCCCCCGGCCAGATCGGCGCGAACGCTAAGCTGCGTACACCGCTCGCCGCGACGCGTGTCCGCTGCTCTTCGTTCAGATCCTGCCAGTTGAAGACGCTGGGCTCGCGCGTGCGCAGGTATCTGTTCAACTCGGGGGACTGATTGATAGGCGAAGCCTGGCCGACTTCGAGCGGTATCGATTCTCCCGGCATCACGGCCATACCACGAATGATCAATTCACCGTCCTGCAGCAACAACAACGTCGAACTCATTCCCGTCAGTCGCTCGGCGGCGGCGGCGATCGCCTGCAGCGTGGCATCGAGTTCTTCCGGTGAGTTGCTGATCTGCCGCAGGATCTCGCTGCCGGCTTCCTCGCGCCTCAATGCTTCCGTTATCTGCTTGTTGCGCGCCTGTAGTTCGTTGAAGAGGCGCGCGTTTTCGATCGCGATCACGGCCTGATCGGCGAAGGTCTCGATCAGCGCGACCTGATGCGGTGTGAACGCCGCGTCGCTCGTGCGCGCGAAGGAGATCGTACCCAATGCGCGATCGCCGCAAAGCAGCGGCGCAGCGATGATGGAGCGAAGGCCGAAGTCCCGCGTGAGGCCCAAGGAGTTCGTGTACTGCTCGAGCTCCCGATCGATGTCGCGCACGAACATCGTCCGGCGCTCTTCCAATGCGCGTCCGGCGACGGTGCGCCGATCGATCGGTAAGATCGCCCGCGGGTCGCCCGGAGCCAGACCAAGGAAGCCGCGAGCGGCTGCGAGGCGCAGACGATCCTCGTCGATGACGAACGCCACCGCCCCATCGGCGCTACACAGCCGCGAGCCCGTCTCGAGAATCGCTTCGAGCACCGGCTGCGCGTCCGTCGCCGAACTCGCGATGACGTTCAACACTTCGGCGAGCGCCTTTTGTTGTTCGAGCGCGTCGGTGACTTCCTGATTGCGCGCCTGCAGTTCGTTGAGCAGACGCGCGTTCTCGATCGCGATGGCCGCCTGGTTCGCGAAGGTCTGGGTCAGCGCCTTCTCGTCATCCGTAAACCGATGTTCGCCAGGAATCAGCACCGCGAGGCCGCCGATCGTCACACCCTTGCCGGACATCGGGACCATATGCGAGCTGTAGGGTCCGAAGTGCCGCCGAAATATCGCCTCCTGCGGCGACCGACCGGGGTTGCCGGACTTGATGGTCACCGACCGCGCGCGCTGTTCCCGGATGACCATCGCCTGCGCGTCTTCATCACTGGCGCGAACCACGAAGTCGAGGAGCTCGTCACGTATCTGCGCTGTCGGCGCGTACACAGCCGTGTGGACGATCCGGTCATCCCGCACCTGAAAAATGATCGCCGCCGTTCCGCGCAAAAGCACAGCCGCCTGCTTCACGACGGTGTTCAACACATCGTCGAGATCGAAGCCAAAACGGCTGATCGACTCCAGCACACTTGCGGTGGCGGTCTGCTGCTCCAGCGCTCGGCCGAGCTCTCGATTACGTTCGACCAGCAGCTGCTGCGCACGCGCCGTTTCGATCGCGACGACCGCCTGCGCCGCGAACGCTTCGAGCGTGGCGAGTTCGATCGCATTGAACGGGCGCACCTCGACGCGGGTGACGGCGACAACACCCAGCGGCTGCAGGCGACCGAGCGGGGCTGCCATGGTGGAACGACTGCCTTGCGCCTCGAGCCGTTTGGCGGCTGAAGCGGCGTCCACGTCTGTTTGGACGTCGCCGCGTCGCAGCCCAGTCAAGTACACATCGACCAGATCATCGACCGCGACGCCTCTGCGCTCGTCCACTGCGCGTTGCACCGGAGTCGCACCGCCGAGATTGACCGTATTGCCCGCGGGTGCAAACGCTTCTCGCCCACGTCCGACCGCGCCCGGACCGCTGATCAGTTGCTCCCCGTGGAGAAACCACACGCGCGCGCTGTCGCCGTCAGTGAGTTCGCGCGCGGCTTCGGCGATCGCCACGAGCGTGCCGTCGAGATCCAGCGGTTGCTCGTTGATGCGCTGGGTGATGCGCGCGAACGCGGCCTCGCGCGCCATCGCGCCATCACGCTCGCGTTGGGACTGCGCGAGTTCAGCCTGCAGTTGTTTGATCGTCGGCCTCACGACACAGGCTCTGCTGGGTCGGCACGGAACGGCAACGTCATGGTGAACGTCGCGCGCGCACGAGCGGAGCCTGGTCGACCGCGGCGACGAGTTCGGCCTGCGGCCGTGCTACGCTCGCTTCGAGCGCGAGCAGCCGCTGCTCCAGTTCCTGATCCAACGATTGCGCCGACACTCCGTTCACCCCTCCCGCAAAACGCCGCCCTCAACCCGGCGCAGACGCAGAGCGAAGAGACCGGGGAATACTACGCGGTAGGTCGCAAAGTCGGCAGCACGATCTCACTGCGCCATCGGAGCGGCGGTTGGAATCGCTTCATCCGCAGGATTGGCTGAGGGATACTGCTCCCAAGGTGCGCAGGCATGCTCTCTCGAAGGTAGCCCATGGAACTCACTGCAGTGCTCACGCCGGCCGAAGAAGGCGGCTACGTCGCGCTGAATCCCGAGACAGGCACGACCACACAGGGCGAAACCTTCGAAGAGGCGGTCGAGAACCTGCGCGAAGCGACGGCGCTCTATTTGTCCGAGTTTCCACTTCCTGCGCCCGGCCATCCGGTGATCACGACGTTCACGATCACCGCCCGTGCCTAGACTGCCCAGGACGTCCGGCCGGCGATCGTCAGGGCGCTCGAGCGCCTGGGTTTTGCCAAGATTCGTCAATCGGGAAGCCACGTAATCATGCGGCGCGGAAGCACCGGCTGCGTGGTGCCAATGCATGCCGAGGTCAAGATCGGCACGCTGGCTGGTCTGCTGCGCCAGGCCGAGGTCGCGCCGGAAGAATTCATCGCATCGCTCTAACCCAGATGCGCGTGCGATTCGATACGCGCTCACTGCGCGGGCTCCGCTTCTTTGCAGACGACGGGCAACGTCACCGTGAACGTCGAGCCCTCGCCGGGGACGGAATCCACCGTGATGTCGCCGCCCATCATCAGACAGAACTGCCGGCTCAGCGCGAGGCCGAGGCCGGTGCCGCCGTACTTGCGCGAGGTGTGCGCCTCGGCCTGGGCGAACGCTTCGAACAACCGGCCGCGTTGCTCCTCGGTGATGCCGATGCCGGTATCGCGGATCGCGAACGTGCAGGTCGCGGGCGCCGTCTGTTTTCGCGCCGTCAGCGTGATGCGGCCGCCCTCGGTGAACTTGGCCGCGTTCGAAAGCAGATTGAACAACACCTGCCGCACCTTCACGAGGTCGGCGTGCATGACGCCGAGGTCGGCGGCACAATCGATCACGAACTCGTTGCGGTTCTTCTCGACCAGCGGGCGGACGATGGAGTCGACGTCGCGCACGAGCGAGGCGACGTCGAAGTCCTCGAGGAACATCGTCATGCGCCCGGCTTCGACTTTCGACAAGTCGAGGATC
>CAYUMA010000583.1:0-1779 GCA_964445675.1 uncultured Pseudomonadales bacterium
CGCGTACTACAAGTGGACGCAGTGGATTTTCCTGAAGCTCTATCACGGTGGACTGGTGGAGCGCCGCGACGGCGCGGTGAACTGGTGTCCGTCGTGCAAAACCGTGCTCGCCAATGAACAGGTGATCGCGGGACTGTGCGAACGCTGCGACAGCGCGGTGGAGCAACGCCGTCTGCCGCAGTGGTATTTCAAGATCAGCCGTTACTCGCAACGACTGCTCGACAACATCGAAGGGCTCGATTGGTCCGACGTCACGCGCAAAGCGCAAGCGAACTGGATCGGCCGCAGCGAAGGCGCCGAAGTCGATTTTGCGATCGCGAACGCGGGAACCGACGCGCGCGTGCGCGTGTTCACGACGCGGCCCGACACGTTGTTCGGTGCAACTTATATGGTGCTGGCGCCTGAGCATCCGCTCGTCGACGTCGTCACGGCGCCGGCACAGCAGGACGCGGTTTCGCGTTATCGCGATGCAGTTGCGAAGCGCGACCTGATCGATCGCAAAAAGACCGACAAAGACAAATCCGGTGTCTTCACCGGCGGCTACTGCGTCAATCCGGTCAATGGCGCGCGCGTGCCGGTCTGGATCGCGGACTACGTGCTGATGGAATACGGCACCGGCGCGATCATGGCGGTACCGGGCCACGACGAGCGCGACTTCGAATTCGCGCAGCGCTTTTCGTTGCCGATCGTGCGCGTGATCGCCGGCGCCGGCGAATCCGCCACGACGCCGCTGGCGCAGGCCTACGCCGGCGACGGTGTGCTCGTGAATTCCGGCCGCTTCGATGGTATGAGCGTCTCCGCCGGCAAGCGCGCCATCGTCGAGTCGTTGGCGCAGGCCGGCGCGGCGGAAGCGAAAGTCAACTATCGGCTGCACGACTGGTGTGTATCGCGCCAGCGCTATTGGGGTCCGCCGATCCCGATCATTCATTGCGATAAATGCGGCGCGGTGCCGGTGCCCCAGGCGGATCTGCCGGTCATTCTGCCGCGCGTCGAGGACTTCAAACCCGACGACTCGGGGATCAGCCCGCTCGCGCGCGTGCGCGAGTGGTACGAGACGACATGTCCGACGTGCGGCGGCAACGCGCGGCGCGAGACCGATGTGTCGGATACGTTTCTCGACAGCGCGTGGTATTTCCTGCGTTATCCGAGCAGCGACCGCGACGACGTCGCGTTCGATCCGGCGTTGACGCGCAAGTGGTTGCCGGTGAATGCGTACATCGGTGGCAACGAACATGCCGTGCTGCACCTCATGTACGCCCGTTTCGTCACGATGGCGTTGCACGACCTTGGGTTCCTCGACTTCGAAGAGCCGTTCACCAAATTCCGTGCGCACGGCCTGATCATCAAGGACAGCGCGAAGATGTCGAAAAGTCGCGGCAACGTCGTCGTGCCGGATGCGCTGATCGAACAATACGGCGCCGATACGGTGCGGCTGTATTTGATGTTCCTCGGTCCATTCGAACAGGGTGGCGACTATCGCGACAGCGGCATCGTCGGCCCGCACGCGTTTCTCGCGCGGGTCTGGCAAAGCGTGTTGGACGCGCAGGGCGGTGAGCCCGATCCGCACGTCGAGAAAAAGCTGCACCAGACGATCCGCCAGGTCACGGAGCACCTCGCGCGGCTGCAATACAACACGGCGATCGCAGCGTTAATGGAATATCTGAATGTCGTGCGGGCCGGCGGCCGCACCGCGCGGCGCGCCGAAGTGGAACCGTTAGTTGTATTGCTCGCGCCGTTTGCACCGCATATTGCCGAAGAGCTGTACCAGCGGCTCGGCCA
>CAYUMA010000584.1:0-1776 GCA_964445675.1 uncultured Pseudomonadales bacterium
CGGATTGAGGCGGGCGTATGGTGGGGTAGCGTACCCACGTCCGCGGAGGTGTCAGTCGAAGAGGCGTACGCCGCCGCGGCCGGCATCAACGTCGGTGATCGGATGGATTTTGATATCGGTGGAATGCTGGTGAAGGCGCGCGTCACCAGCATCCGGCGTGTCGAGTGGAACAGCATGGCGCCGAACTTTTTCATTCTGTTCTCGCCCGGCGCGTTGTTGGACGTGCCGGCGACGTACATGACGAGCTTCTATCTGCCCGCGCACCAGAAGCCGTTCTTGAACGAGCTGCTGGCGGCGTTTCCGACGGTCACGGTGATCGAAGTCGACCAGGTCATTGCGCAGCTCCAGTCGATCGTCGGCCGCGTCACGCAAGCCGTTCAGCTCGTGCTCGTGCTCGTGCTCGTTGCCGGTTGTCTCGTGCTGGTGGCGAGCATTCAGGCGAGCGGCGACGAGCGCCTGCGCGAGCATGCATTGCTGCGCGCGCTGGGTGCGTCGCAGCGCCTCGTGCGCGGCGCGTTGGGCGCGGAATTTCTGCTGCTCGGTGCATTCGCGGGCTTTATCGCGGCGGTCGGCGCCGAAGCGACCGTGTTTGTGCTCGGCAAACAGGTGTTCAACCTGTCGGCGCGACTGCACCCATGGGTCTGGCTCGCGGGACCGGTCGTCGGCGCCGCGGTCGTCTGCGGCGTCGGCATGCTGGGCACACGGCGACTCGTGCAATCTCCGCCGGTACTGGTGCTGCGCGAGCTCGGCTGACGCTTTTGGGAGACGGAACGATGAACCCGCGCAAAGAACGCTTCGACCCGCGCAAAGAACGCTACGAGACCAACAAGCTGGCGAAGCACCTGCGCAGCGATGTCGGCCGCGCGATTGCCGACTATGGCCTCATCGAGCCCGGCGACCGCGTCATGGTGTGCCTGTCGGGCGGCAAGGATTCCTATACGTTGCTCGATATTCTGCTCAGCTTGCAGCGCGCGGCACCCATCGACTTCGAACTGATCGCGGTGAATCTCGATCAAAAGCAGCCGGGCTTCCCGGCGGAGGTGTTGCCGCGCTATCTGGATGCTCTGGGCGTGCCCTACCACATCCTCGAACGCGACACGTATAGCATCGTGCGCCGCCTCACGCCGGAGGGCGCGACATTTTGTCCGGTCTGTTCGCGGCTGCGGCGCGGCACGCTGTACGGGTTCGCCGCCGAAATCGGCGCGACGAAGGTCGCGCTGGGTCACCATTTGGACGATGTCGTCGAAACGCTGTTCCTGAACATGTTCTTCGGGGGGCGACTCAAAGCGATGCCGCCGAAACTGAAGAGCGATGACGGCCGCAACATCCTGATCCGGCCGCTGTACTACTGTCGCGAGACCGATATCGCGCGTTGGGCAGCAGCGCGCGAATACCCGATCATCCCGTGCAATCTGTGCGGATCGCAGCAGAACGCGCAGCGGCGCGTCATCAAAGAGATGCTCGCACAATGGGACCGCGCCGAACCCGGTCGTGTCGAAAACATTGCGCGCAGCCTCGCCAACGTCGCCCCGTCGCAACTGGCCGACCCGACCCTGTTCGATTTCGCCGGCCTGCGCCGCGATGCCGCAGCCGCAGCATTGATTCCGCTGCGCGAGTCGATCGCGTGATCGAAGCAGCCCTGCTCAGATATACAACCCGCTCAGCAACGACTCCAACTCCCCACCCAGCCGGAGCGACGGAAACGCCGCCGCAGAGGGGATGGCTGTTCATTGCGTCGGACCCTCTTGCGCCATGGATGGCGCAAGGGGAGCGACC
>CAYUMA010000585.1:0-3427 GCA_964445675.1 uncultured Pseudomonadales bacterium
GACACGAGCGAAATGGTCACTGACCTCGAAGCGTTCGTCGTGGCGATGGGCTTGAAGAATTTTGCGCTCGTGGGGCTGTCGATGGGCGGACTCGTGTCGATCGGCTATGCCGGCAAACGGCCGCGCGAACTTGGCAAGCTCGTGATCGTCGACATCGCGCCCGAGATCGACGTGGAGGGCCTGCGCCGCATCCAGGCGGGCGTCGTGCGCAGCGATGTCTTCGACTCGCGCGAGGAAGCCTATGCGCGTGCGCGCGCCGACAACCCGATTCCGCCGGACGACCAGTTGCGACATCGCGTCGAGTATTCGTTGATGCGGCGCGAGGACGGGCGCTTCACGTACCGTTACGATCGCGCGCTGCGCGATCCGAAAAATCCGCGCCAAGGCATTCCGCCGGAAGCCGGTTGGGCGCTCGTGTCGAACATCAACGTGCCGACGCTGCTGGTGCGCGGAGAACTCAGCGACGTTCTGTCGCGGCCGATTGCGCAGCGTCTGGCGAAGGCGATCCCCGGTGGTCGTCTCGTCGAAGTGGCCGGATCCGGACATCCGGTCCCGCTCGACAAACCCGCCGCGTTCCTCGGTGCGGTTGCGACGTTTCTCTAGCGCGTCATCGAGGGAGTCAACGGCGGCGATTGGGTCGCGCCGGCACCGGTAGATCACGCGGCAGGCCTACCCACCGCATGAGCCGATCCCAGCGGTATCGTCTGGCGAGGCTCCGCGACGCGATGCGCATTTCCTTCAGCAGATCGAGACCCAACGGCTCCACGCACTCGCGCTGCACGTCGGCGTGACTCAGCAGCAAATACGCGTAGTCGGCGAATCCATACGCCAGCAACACAAACGCCGCTCGCACACGCTCCACCACCGGACGTTGCTGCAACCGCGTCAGGCTTCGCACATACAACACATCGCCGTGGATGAGCTGTCCTCGCGAAAAAGGCAGCTTCGCATGCCGATCCCATTTCAGAGGGTGGCGACGGCTCAGCGCGCGCCAGTGATGCAGCTCGAGCAGGTCCAGCGGCTCAAATCCGAAATCACGCAGGAAGATGTCGATCTGCGCCGCAGTGGGTTGGCCTTCGCGTGTTGCGATGTACGCCACCTCCGTGCGCAGAACGTGCAACGTCGTGGATAGCAGCTCGCGCGCGGTCTCGAGAATTTCCAACTCCAGACCTTCGACATCCATCTTCATGAAGTCGATCGCGCTGATGCCCGCATCTTGCACGAAGGCATCCAATGCGACGGTTTCGAGCGTGCGCGTTGCTTCGGTAACCATAAACTGCGGACGGTCGAACGCTGCTGCGACCTCGACGATCGGTTTCAACATCGTCGAACTGCCGCGGCGCGACGTCAGATACATCGTGCGGCACCTATCGGGTCGCCCGAGCGCCACCGGGAAGAATTGCACGCGCCCGTAATACGTCGCGCCCGGCTGCGCATAGTGTTCCGTCAGACGCGCGTACTCCGCCGGATCGGGTTCGAAACCAAGAACATCTACTGCTGCTCCAAGGTCCCGAAGGTCCGCTGTGGGCCCGCCGCGCGCACCGATGTCCAGGATGCGCAGCGGAGCCACGGCGTTCAATAAACGCGCCAAACCGTGCGAACCCAGAAAACGCGTCGGCATTTCCGGAAGTTAGGCGCGCCGCAATGCGATCACCGGAATCGTGCGCGTCGTCTTCTGCCGGTATTGCGTGAATGCCGGCATCATCGATTCCATCTTCTTGTACAGCCGCGTACGCTCCGGCTCCGGCACAACCTCGGCGCGCACGTTCAACGTCTGCGGACCGACCTCGATCGTGACGTTGGGGTGCGCCATCAGGTTGTGATACCAGGGCGGATTCGACGGCCCACCGGCATAGGACGCGATGATCACGCAGCGCCCGGCGTCCTCGAGATACACGAGCGGATTGACGCGCGTCTCACCCGACTTCGCGCCCTTGGTCGTCAGCAGCAACATCGGCGCACCCTCGAACCGGCCGCCGACTTTGCCGCCGTTCGCGCGGAACTCGTCGATGATCTGCAAATTCATTTGTTTGATGCCCATCGTCGACTCCTCGTTTTTTTGCGCTGCAAGCGTAGCACCCACGGGGTTCACATATCGGTGAGCATTGACTTACGGTAGGCCATGGCTGACAGACATCTCGTTTTCAAAGCACTCGCCGACGCCACACGCCGCGACATGTTCGAACGCCTCACGGCGGGCCAGACGCGCGTCGACTTCGAGCATCGCCATCTCGACCGGATGGGCGAAGCGGCCGCGAGCACCCGCGACGGCATCGACGGCGGCTGGGGCGGCATTCTGCAGGGCTACGCCGATGTCGTTCGCGCGGCCTGAATACACGACCAATACCGTCAACCCACATAGGAGAAACAACAATGGCGCCAATCATTGTCCACGGAATCCCCGGCAGCCCGTATGTCCGCATGCCGTTGCTCGTGTGCGAAGAGAAGCATGCGCCTTATCGAGTCGCCGCGATGGGATTCGGCCAGAACAAGACGCCCGAATATCTCGCGCGGCATCCATTCGGCCGCATCCCCGTCATCGAGCACGACGGGTTCTGGCTGTACGAAGCCGCGGCGATCATCCGCTACATCGATCAGGTATTCCCCGGTCCGTCGTTGACCCCGGCCGATCCCAAGGCGCAGGCGCGGATGAACCAGGTGATGGGCATCGTCGACTGGTACGTGATGCCGACGATCACGTCCGGCATCGGCTGGAATCGCATCGTTGCGCCGATGATCGGCAGACCCGTGGATGAAGCAGCGGTGGCGAAGGCCATTCCAGGCGCGACGACTTGCGTGCGCGCCCTTGAACAACTGTTGGGCACGCAGCCCTACATGGCGGGGGACGCGATCAGTCTCGCCGATCTGATGCTGATCGCGCACCTCGAGCTGCTACCCGCATCGCCCGAAGGGGCGACGATGCTGAAAGGCTCACCGCTGCTCGCGTGGATCGAGCGGATGCAGGCTCGTCCGAGCGTTCAGGCGACCGAAATGCGGAAGTTGATGACAGCCGCGCGATAACAGCGTCTGGTTCGCGGCTGCTGTAGGAGCGATCTCCTGATCACGATCGTCGGATGGTGAAGCCATCGCGATCTGGAGATCGCTCCCACAATCAGCCGTTGCCGTTGACGAGCCAGCGCGCCTGGTCCGGCGGTAGCAGTTCGGCGAGGCGCGCATCGAAGGCCGCGAGATCTGCGGCGCTCAGCGCGTCGCGCCATTGTTGATTTGCGCCGCTTGCGAAGAAGTTCGTCTCCGCCTTCCAGAAGCCGCGCCCGGATTCGGGCGCATATTGCGCGGCGTTGCGCTTCATGCTGGCGAACGTGCCCGCGTTGGCCATCTCGGTGAGCGCGGCATCGTCGACGTCGACCGCCAGCGCCTTGGCCATCGCCGCGATCGCGCCCTTCAAGTCGCGCTTCATGTCCGAGTA
>CAYUMA010000586.1:0-1991 GCA_964445675.1 uncultured Pseudomonadales bacterium
GTCCTTCCGCCAGCAGCGTCTCGACCAAAGGACTCGCCTCGGAGCGGGTTGCAAACCATTGCAGCAGCCGGAAGCAGGCCTCGAGCCCGAGTGCGCTCGCAGCATCAGACTCGTCGACGCTGTTGCACAGACGACGTACCGCCGCCCAGTGCAGGCGCACTTCCTCCGTAAGCCAAACACGGCCATCGGCAACGCGCGCAGCGCCCGCTGCCCGCGCATGCCACCGCATTGCAGTCAATGCATCCCCGGCTTCTTCCCAATGGTGCGCGAGTACCGCCGCGACGTTGTCGGGTTGTTCGGCGGGCGTCGACGCCTCGATCGCGCGCGCGACGGTCGCGTGCAACTGGCGCCGCCGCTCGGCGAGCTGGGTCCGCAGCGCTACTTCCTGCGTCAGCGGATGCTTGAACGAGTACGTCGCCGTCGGATACACGGCTTCGGTGCGGATGAACTCGCCGCGTTCGAGCGCCGCGAGGTGCGGCGCCAGCGTTGCGGCCGGCCGTTCCATCACCGCCACCAACAGCCGCTCGCCGAACTCTTTGCCGATCACCGCCGCCGTCTGCAGCAGCTGCTTCTCGACGTCGCCGAGCCGATCGATGCGCGCCGCGAGCACCGCCTGCACCGTGTCCGGCACGGCGATCCCGGTCACCGGCACGGCCAACCGGTACGCCCCCGGCGTCCCCGCGAGCTGGCCCGATTCGATCAGCGCCTGAACCATCTCCTCCGCGAAGAACGGCACGCCCGCGGTGCGTTCGTGAATCGCGACGGCCAGGCCGTCGATGCTGGAGTCGCGGCCGAGAAGATCCGTCAGCAGCTCGCGGAACGTCGCCGCGTCCAGCGGTTGCAGCGCGAGCTGCTGGTAGTGCGCCCGATGGATCCACTCGGCGCGGTATTCCGGACGGAAGTTGACGATCAGCAGCGCATGGCAGTCCTGCACGGCATCGACCCACTCGGCCAGCCAGCGCTCGCTCGATTCGTCGATCCAGTGCAGGTCTTCGATCACGGTCACGGCCGGCCGCTCCGCGGTCGCGCGCTCGAGCAGCCGTCGCAGTACCGCGTACAGCTGGCGCTGGCGCGCGGCGTCCTCGACTTGCGGCAATGGTACGTTTGCGTCGGAGACGCCCAAGAAATCGAACACGAACGGCAGCGCTTCCCGGAACCGCTCGTCCAGCAACAGCAGGCGCCCCGCGACCTTCTCGCGCACCTCGACGGGATCGTCGGCGGCGCTCACGCCAAAGTAGCCGCGGAACAGTTCCAGAATCGGCGTCAACGGAATGTTGCGCCCGTGCGACGGCGCCGCGGTCTGGCGCACGGCGAATCCGCGCGCACGGCACCGCTCGACGAATTCGAAACAGAGCCGGCTCTTGCCGGTGCCCGCCTCCGCGACGATGCCGATCACGCCGCCCTGGCCGGCGATTGCCCGCTCCAGGGCCGCATCCAGCGCCGCGATCTCGGCCGCGCGGCCGACGAACTTCGACAAACCGCGCTGGCGCGACACGTCGAAGCGCGTGCGCAACCGCCCGACGCCTTCGAGTTCCGCCACCCGAACCGGTTCCGCGACGCCCTTGATATGGAATTCGCCGAGGTCCGCGAGCGCGAAGTAGCCGGCGGCGCGCTTCGCCGTCTCCGGCGCCAGATAGATGTGCCCGGCTTCGGCCAGCTGCTCCATCCGCTGCGCGAGCCCGACCGTCTGTCCCTGCGCGGTGTAGTCCATGCGCAGGTCGTCGCCGATCCGGCCGACCACCACGTCGCCCGAGTTCAGCCCCATGCGCGTTTCGAACGCGAGGCCGCGCGTACGTCGCAGTTCGTGTGCGAACGCACGCAGCCCGTCGCGCAGATGCAGCGCGGCGTAGCACGCCCGTTGGACGTGGTCTTCGTGCGCGATCGGCGCACCGAACAGCGCCATGATGCCGTCGCCGGTGTATTGGTTGACGGTGCCCTCGAAGCGGTGCACACCCTCGCCGAGGATCTGGAAGAAGCGGTCGAGGATCTTG
>CAYUMA010000587.1:0-1864 GCA_964445675.1 uncultured Pseudomonadales bacterium
AAAAATGAAACTGGTCGTATAAATTCCGGGTCTCTTTCGGGTTGATCGTTTTGATGGCCACGCCTGCCTCTCCCTCGTTATCGTCGATTGCATCATAACGACCTGCTGTAGGCGGCTCTCTAGGTAAAGCGTGTGTAATAATCCTCGCCGGGGGGAGGGCGCCACTGGATGAATTTCGGCTACCACGACCGGACCATCGTCTCGGCTCGCGATCGCGACATATACACCGCCGCGGCTGTCGAGTTTGCGCGCGCCGCGGGTGCTGTGATCCTGCCGCACTTTCGCAACAATCCGGCGGTTGCGAACAAGCGCATCGACGGCTTCGATCCGGTTACGGTCGCTGACGAGGCGGCAGAGGCGGCAATCCGCGCCGGAATCGGGGATCGCTTCCCGAATCACGGCATCTTTGGCGAAGAACTCGGCCATCAGGCCGGCACCGGCCTGACGTGGGTGATCGACCCGATCGACGGCACCCGCGCGTTCATGACGGGCATGCTGCACTGGGGTGTGCTGATCGCATTGTTCGACGGCGCGACGCCGGTGCTCGGCGTGATGTATCAGCCCTTCACCGATGAACTGTGTGTGGGCACGAACGCTGCGGCCGACTATCGACGCGGCGCGCTGTCGCGTCCGCTCAAGGTGCGCGCGTGCGGGTCGGTTGCCGATGCGGTTCTGGCGACGACTGCGCCCGAAGCGTTCGAGATTGCGAGCGAACGAGCGGCGTTCAACGCGCTCGGCGAACGTGTGCGACTGGTGCGTTACGGCGGCGACTGTTACCAGTACTGCATGCTCGCGATGGGTTATGTCGATGTCGTCGTCGAGGCTGGACTGAAACCCTACGACGTGCAGGCGTTGATGCCGATCATTCGCGGAGCCGGCGGCGTCGTGACGGCGTGGGACGGCGGCGACGCAGCGATGGGCGGGCGCGTGATTGCGGCCGGAGACGCCCGCGTGCACCGCGAGGCGATGGCGATCCTGAACAACAAATTGACCGGTAAACCGGACTGAGCAGAGGGGGCGGTATGGAGTTCGGAATCGCGTTGGCGACATCGACGCAATCGTGGAAGGCGGTGAAGCGCGCCGAGGAATTGGGCTTCAGCCATGCGTGGTTTTACGACACGCAGCTGTTGAATCCCGACGTGTTCATCGGCATGACGCAAGCAGCCATGACGACAACGCGAATTCGGTTGGGCACCGGCGTGCTGATACCGTCCAATCGAATTGAACCGGTCACGGCGAATGCACTGGCCACATTGAACAAGATCGCGCCGGGTCGCATCGACTTCGGCGTGGGCACCGGATTCACAGCACGCCGCACGATGGGCCTCGGCGCGATTCCGCTGCGGCGGCTCGAGGTGTACGTCGAACGCGTCCAGGCGCTGCTGCGCGGCGAGACGATTCGCTGGGATTTTGAAGGAGAGACGCGCGCGATCCGGTTTCTCAATCCCGATTTCGGACTGATCAACATCGCCGATCCCATCCCACTGCACATTTCCGCGTTCGGCCCGCGAGCGCGCGCGTTGACGGCGAAACTCGGCGCGGGGTGGATCAATTTTGGCGCCGATGTGCAGCGCGCAGCGAAGGAACTCGACGCGATGCGAATCGTGTGGCGCGAGGCGGGACACAGCGATGGACCCTACAGTACGCAGTTTGCACTGGGCTGCGTGCTGGGCAAGGGTGAGGCGGCCGATTCACCTCGCGCGATCGCTCAAGCGGGGCCGTTGGTTGCGGTGTTGTTCCACAATCTCGTTGAGACGACCTCGCCCGGCTCCAGGGAAGGCGTGTTGCCAGAGGCCGTGAACGCTGCACTCGAACGTTATCGGAAAATCTACAACTGCTATCAGCCCGAGGACGCACGCTATCT
>CAYUMA010000588.1:0-1630 GCA_964445675.1 uncultured Pseudomonadales bacterium
CGTTTCTCGAACACGCGCGCGCAGAGGCATTCGTGCGCGCAGAACACAACGCGATGTTGCTGGTCGACGACGATCCGGGGCGATTGCTCGATCGGTTTGCCGCGTATCGCGCCCCGGTGATGCAAAAATGGCTGCAACGCAGCGCGCAGACGTGAGGGATAAGGCGCCGGTTCGCTCGGCATAGCGCAGCGGACGCTTGCTACGGCGCCAGCTTGAACTTCATCTCCGCCTGCATGCCGGGCGTCGCGACCGGCATTGCATCGACGAAGCGCGGTGCATAGCGCCACGCAGTGATCGCCGCCAGCGCCGGTTCGCCGAAGCTGTCGCTGCCTTCGGTCTTCAACAGCGTCGGATCGCGCACGTAACCATCGGCGTCGATCGTGAATTCGACCACCGCGATACCTTCGCGGCCCTTGGCATCGGGAGGGTACGCGGGCATCTGGCGGTACAACGGCGTCTGTACCACTGCGTCGGTCCACGGTTGCATCTTGCCAACGGCAATCGCGTGCTCAGTGGCTCGCGCCGGCTCGTCGAGTTGCTGGTACGCGATGACGAGCAGCGCGTGTGCTGCCATCGCGAGCGTATTCTGCGGCGCGCCCGCGGCTTCGAAAGCGGCGAGCACCTGGGTGAGGTACGGCTCCGCGATCCGCGGCTTTTCGTTCACGAGGTAGTACTTGCCGAGCCAGAACGACGCGATCACGCGGCGCGCGTCCGACGCATCGACTTGCTTGCGGTATTGTTCGTAGGCGGCGTCGAGAAACGGTTTCGACTGTTCAGTGTTGCCGTCGCGTAGCAGATGGATCCCGGCTTCGAGGTTCAGATGCGCAAGCAGCAGGTCATCCGCTTTGACGCGGGCGCGCGCGATATCGAGCGCCGCGTCATAGTAGAGATGTTGTTGCAAGGGTTCCCAGCTGCCCGACGCGTTGCCGCGCGCCATCAGCGGGTCGATCAGTTCTTTCGCATCCTTTCCGTAGATCTGCCGGTACTGGTCGATCGCGTTGTCGAGGATTGGAATCGCGGCCTTGACCTGATCCAGTTTGAGCAGCAGCTGGCTGTAGTTCAGCGCGAGCGCTGCGGTGTTCTTGTGGTTGACGCCGTACACCTCGTTCCCGAGTTGATAGGCCCGCTCCGCGTACGGCAGGGCCTCGGCCGATTTGGCCTCTGCCATCAACTTCTCGTAGGTGCGATATGCGGCGATGAATTCGGCCTTCGTGTCGGACGTGGCCGGTGCAATATCGGTCCTGGCACTCGGTGCGTCCGTGGCAGCGGCGGTCGGCACGTCGGTGGCCTCGGCGTCCTCGGCATACGCGTGGCAACACGCGACCATCACGAATGCGCCCAGCATTGCGCGAACCATTTGGATCTCCCAGTACTCGGCTCCGGCTAGTCTAGAACAGCGTCGACTCACTGCAAACGCGCGGTGTCCCGCGTTGAACGTGGCGTGCGCGAACGGTGCTAGACTCGATCGTCGGCAGCGGAGGACGCAAACATGAGCTACGACCTCGTCATCAAGAATGGCACCGTGATCGACGGCTCGGGCGCGCCGCGCTATCGCGCCGACGTCGCCATTGCGGACGGCCGCATCGCCGCGATTGGTCGCGTCGACGGCAAAGCGCGCCGGCGCATCGAT
>CAYUMA010000589.1:0-2195 GCA_964445675.1 uncultured Pseudomonadales bacterium
GCCAAATCCGAGCGAACACGAAATCGGCACGCCGACGATCCAATAGCCGAACAACGCGATCCACATCGGCACTTGCGTGTCCTTGTAGCCGCGCAGCGCGCCAATCGCGACGACTTGCGTGTCGTCAACGAGCTGATACGCCGCGACGAACAGCACAACCGTCGCGGCGAGTGCGGTGACGGCCGGATCCGTGCTGAACAACGACACCAGATAGAACCTCAGCAGCAACAACAACACGCCGACGACTACCGCGAATAGCGCCGCGGCGCGCAGCGCAACCAATGCAGACAGGCGCGCCTGAGCGAAGTTGTTGGCGCCCACGTTGAACCCGACGCGAATCGTCGTCGCCATGCCGAGTGCGAGCGGCACCATGAACGCCAAGCCGTTGAGGTTTCCGACGATCTGATGCGCCGCGAGCGTCTCCGGGCCGAATCGGCCCAGCAGCAACCCCATCAGCGAAAATGCGAATACCTCGGCAAATGCCGTGGCGCCAATCGGCAGACCGATGACGACGAAGCGCTTCAGAATCGACCATTTCGGCCACGAGAATTTTGCGAACAATCCCGTTGGGCGCACGAATGGCAGCCGCGTGACCAGCAGCATGCCGATGAACTCCAACCACCACAGAATCGCCGATGCCCAGCCACAACCGACGCCGCCGAGCGCCGGCGCGCCCCAATGGCCATACATGAACGCGTAGTTCAGCGGTAGTTTCAGCACCAGCGCGGCCATCGCGATGTACATCGCCGGACGCGTTTCGCCCATGCCTTCGCACAGATTGCGCATGAGAAAGTAGCCGAGCAGCGGCAACGCGCCCCAACTCGTGGCATGCAGGTAGCCTTGAGCGACAGCCATCGTCGATGCGTCGATGTGCAGCGCCACGAAGACAAATTTCGTGTTGCGCCAGAAGACCATCAGCACGAGCGCCGCGAACAGCACGATCCAGAATCCCTGCCGCACGATTTCGCCGACTTCGCGTACGCGCCCGCCGCCGCGCAGCTGCGCAATCAGCGGTGTCGTCGCGAGCACTAGGCCGACGAGGAGGAATTGGGACGGCCACAACACGTTCAATCCGAGCGCGACGCCGGCCAGATCCGTGGCCGAGAGACGTCCCGCCATGATGGTATCCATCACGCCCTGCGCCATCTGCAGCAACTGCGCGGCCATCAGCGGCAATGCGAGACGCACGAGCGTGCGGAATTCTGTAGCAGAAGCACTCACGACACGTTCGTTCAGCAAAAGGGGCGGCGAATTCTGACGGCCACCTGCGACCGCGGCAAGCCGAAGGATTCAAACGCCGCCGCAATTGCGGCAAGCTGTGCGTGCGTGGAGAAAATCATGGCAACCGAACTCGTAAATGTACGCTTCGTGCCCGACGGCTTCGCCGTGCCGCGCGGCCTAGAGCACGCGCTCTTCGTGCTGCGACCGCTCGACGTCGAGCACAACGAACGCGATTACGCCGCATGGACGACGAGTCTCGACCACATCGCCTCGACGCCGGGGTTCGTCGGCACGGATTGGCCGCACCCGATGCGCCTCGATGAAAACCGGCACGACCTCGAGCGCCACGCCGCGGACTTTGCAGCGCGCCGCGGCTTCACCTTCACCGTGCTCGACGGCGACGACGTGATCGGCTGCGTCTACATCTACCCGAGCAAAGACCCGGCGCACGACGCCCGCGTGTCTTCGTGGGTGCGGCGCGACCGCGCGGACCTCGACGTTGTGCTCTATCGCGCGGTGCTCGATTGGCTCGTACGCGACTGGCCGTTCACGCGCGTCGACTATGCGCCGCGACCCACGGCGGGATAGCGATGGATTTCAACGATCCCGCGCAGCGCCGGGTCTTCCTCGACATCCACAGCGCATTGCCGCGCGAAGGCCCGGGCAATCGCGCCAGCACGGTGCGCGCGTTGCAGCTGATGGGTGCGTTGCCCCCAGCGCCGCTGATCCTCGATGTCGCATGCGGACCCGGCGCGCAGACGCTCGATCTGGCCGAGCTGGTGCCGGACGCGCGTCTCGTTGCTGTCGACGCACACCCGCCGTACATGGACGAACTGCGCCGCCGCGCGCGTGCCGCCGGCATCGAGCATCGCATCGACGCGCGCGTCGGCGACATGCGCGCGGTGCCGTTCGCGCCCGGCACCGTCGATGTGATCTGGTGTGAAGGTGCTGCGTACGTGATGGGTGTGCCGGCC
>CAYUMA010000590.1:0-19780 GCA_964445675.1 uncultured Pseudomonadales bacterium
ACTCGAAGGCGTCCGCGTCAATGGCGATCTGCAGCGGCGCCTGCCCGGCAATTTGAACGTCGCATTTGCCGGCGTCGATGGCGAGACGTTGATGCTCGCCCTCGACGATCTAGCCGTATCGAGTGGCTCCGCGTGCACGTCGGCCACGGTCGAGCCGTCATACGTGTTGCGCGCGCTGGGTCTGCCCGACGATCTCGCGCACGCGTCGTTGCGGTTTACGGTGGGGCGGTTCACTACCGATGACGACATCGAACGCGCGGGTCGTCGGGTCGTCGAAGTGGTGGAGCGGTTGCGTGAGCGCAACGCGGCCTGAGCAGCGGCCGCACAAAGAAACCGCGAGGCGACTCTCTTTCGAATCAGGAAATGCGTATAATGCGCGCCCGCTGGAACCCCCTATTTCTTGTAAATTCAATCACATAGGGGATGTTGCTGACCGCTGACAACACTGGAGTTTCTCAATGGCAACAGAACGGACACTGTCGATCCTCAAGCCGGACGCCGTGGTGAAAAACATCATTGGCGAGATCTATTCGCGCTTTGAAAAGGGCGGCTTGAAGATCATCGCTGCGCGTATGCAGCGCCTGTCGCGGACCAAAGCGGAAGGCTTCTATGCGGAGCATCGGGGACGTCCGTTCTTCGAGAGTCTGGTCGCCTATATGATGTCGGGGCCGGTCGTGGTCCAGGTTCTCGAGGGCGACAACGCGATTGCGGTGAATCGTATGTTGATGGGGGCAACCAATCCGAAGGCCGCGGACCCCGGGACAATCCGCGCCGACTTCGCAGAGTCGATCGACGCCAACGCCGTGCATGGATCGGATTCGAAGGAATCCGCGGCGCGCGAGATCAGCTACTTCTTCAACGCTGACGAAATCTGTCCGAGAGGCTGAATCGATCGTGTCTCCTCCGGCGCCCGCCATCAATCTGTTCGGCCTCGATCGCGCGGGCGTCGCGGGCTTGTTCGATGCGATCGGCGAACAACGCTATCGCACGGCACAGGTGATGAAGTGGGTCTACCACCGCGGCGTGCGCGAGTTTGCCGCGATGACCGACCTATCCAGAGTGCTGCGCGAGCGCCTGACGGAAAGCGCGACGCTCGCGTTGCCCGAGGTGATCAGCGAGCGCGTGTCGGTCGACGGAACGCGCAAGTGGGTACTGAAGGTCGCCAACGGTAACGCCGTGGAAACGGTGCTGATTCCGGATCGCGGTCGCAACACGTTGTGCGTGTCGACGCAGGTGGGTTGTATGCTCGATTGCAGCTTCTGCTCTACCGGCAAACAGGGCTTTAACGGCAACCTGTCGGCGGCGGAGATCGTCGGCCAGGTCATCATCGTTGCGGAAGCGTTGCGCGCGCTCGGGGACGAACGCGGCGTCACCAACATTGTCATGATGGGGATGGGCGAGCCGCTGCTGAACTTCGACAACACGGTGCGCGCTGCTGCGATCCTGACCGATGACTTCGCGTTCGGAATTTCGAAACGCCGCGTCACGGTCAGTACCGCCGGCGTCGTGCCCGCGATTTATGAACTCGCCAAGTGCTCGGACGTATCGCTCGCCGTGTCGCTGCATGCGCCCAACGATGCGCTGCGCGACGAACTCGTCCCGCTCAATCGCAAGTACCCGATCGCCGAATTGATGGCCGCGTGACGTCACTATCTGCACGTGTTGGGCGCGCACCGCAGCATCACGATCGAGTACACGTTGCTGCGCGGCGTCAACGACGCCGTTGCGCAGGCGCACGAGTTGGCGCGTTTGCTCAAAGATCTTCGCTGCAAGATCAACCTCATTCCGTTCAACCCGTTTCCGGCGTCGGGTTACGAGCGACCCGACGAGGCGAGCGTGCGCGCGTTTCAGACGATTCTGCTGAATGCGGGATACGCAGCGATGCTGCGCACGACGCGCGGCGAAGACATCTCTGCTGCATGCGGCCAACTCGTTGGCGAAGTCGTCGACCGGACGCGACGCCACGCGCGTTATCTGACGCGCGTCAAAGCGGCGGAGGGTGCATGACAAGGGCTGCGTTGTGCGCAGTGTGCATGGTGCTGTTGGGCGGGTGCATCACGACGGAGACCGGCGGCGCCAAAGCCAGCTCCACGCCGCAGCGCCTGCAGGCGTTTCTGGATCTCGCGCGCGGGTATCTCGAGCAACGCGATTACGTGCACGCGCGACCGCCGCTCGAACAGGCGCTCAAGGTGGACCCGACGTCCGCGGAGGCGCACGTGCTGATGGCGACGGTCAACCTCGCTGAGGGCGACAAGCAGCTCGCCGAGCGCGAGTACAAGGATGCGCTGCGGCATGAGCCGCGCAATGCGATGGCGCAGAACAACTACGGCACGTTTCTGTTCGCCGAGGGCAAGTACAAGGAAGCGGCGGAACACTTGAAAGTCGCGGCGGAGGATTCGAAATACCTGCGGCGAGCACAGGCTTACGAAAACCTCGGTCTGACGCAGCTCAAACTCGGAGCGCCAGCCGACGCGGAACAATCGTTCCTGCGGGCGCTGATGTTGAACGCCGTGCAACCGCGCAGTGCGTTCGAGCTTGCCGAGATCTATTTCAACGCCGCCGACTTCGTGCGCAGCAAACAGTATTTCGATTCCTACAACACGATGGGCCGACCCACTGCACGCAGTCTGTGGCTCGGAATTCGCCTCAGTCACGTCGCTGGCGATTTGGATCAGCTTTCGAGCCAGGCACTCGCGCTGAAGAATCTGTTTCCGGATTCGCCGGAGTATCGGCTCTATCAGGACCGGAACTGGTGAACGATGCGACGGTCGCCGGACCCGGCGCACTGGTGCGTGCCGGTCGGGAGTCGCGCAAGCTGTCGCAACAGGACATCGCGGATACGTTGAATCTGACGTTGCGTGTCGTTGCCGACGTCGAGGCGGAAAATTGGACGCGGTTGCCGCCGGCCGCGTTCACACGCGGTTACCTGCGCGCCTATGCCAGATTGTTGGAACTCGATCCGGACCAGGTGACTCGCGCGTTCGATGCAGCGGTCGGACGCGGCGCGACACACGCAGAGCCGGCCGCGGGCCATTCGGCTACCAGGACCGCGATGCAGCGTGCTCGCCGCGGCGGTGTTGCGGAACTGCTGCAGAAGCATCCCGGTGCGGTACTCACGGGCGCGGTAGGTGTGGTCATCTGTGCTGTGTTGATCGTGCTCTGGACCGTTTGGCCCGACGCGCCGGAGCGATCGATTCCCGAGCGCCAGTCCGTCGCAGCACTGCAATCCGCCGCTCCCGTCGCCGCCGACGCCGGCCCCGCCCCGATCGAGCCGGCTGCGGCGGTCGTTGCCGCGCCGGTATCGATGCCGACGCCGACGGCCACCGAGGCTGAGGTCGAGGTCGTGGCACCGCAATTGGAAGTCCGCACCGCCGAAGCGAATGGCGCGCGGAGGATTTCGAGCGGGGGCGACGATCGCCTTGCGTTCGTCTTCACCGACAATTGCTGGGTCGAAATCCAGGACGCGCAAGGCACCCGGCTTTACGGCGACCTCGGTGTGGCCGGCACGAGCCTCGAACTCGTCGGCCAGGTACCGTTCCGTATTCTGCTCGGCAATGCGCCGGGCGTGACGCTTTCGTTCAACGGCGAGCGCGTCGCGCTGTCGCCGCACACCCGCAACAACGTCGGCACGCTGGTGCTCGGACAATAGCGCGATGATCCAATCCATCCGTGGCATGCGCGACGTTGCGCCGCTCGAAGCGCGCCGCTGGCAACACGTCGAACGCCAGGCCGTGCGTGCACTCGAATCGTTCGGGTACGAAGAAATCCGGCTGCCGCTGCTCGAACCAACGGAACTGTTCAGTCGCGGGCTCGGGGAAGCAACTGATGCGGTCGAGAAGGAGATGTATAACCTGCTCGATCGCGACGGCGCACAGTTGTCGTTGCGACCGGAGGGCACGGCGGGCTGCGTCAGGGCCTGTCTGCAGCAGGGCCTCATCTTCAATCAGGCGCAGCGTCTGTGGTATCGCGGGCCGATGTTCCGGTACGAACGGCCGCAAAAGGGCCGCTATCGGCAATTCGAGCAGATCGGTGCCGAGGCGTTCGGCATGGCGGGGCCTGACGTCGACGCGGAGCTGATTCAGCTGTCGGCGTCGCTATTTCGTGCGCTCGGCGTAGCGCATGAACTCGAACTGCAATTGAACACGCTCGGTTCGGCTGCATCGCGCGAGTCGTTCCGTAAATCGCTGGTTGCGTATCTGACGCCGCATCGAGCGGAACTCGACCCCGACAGTCAGCGTCGCCTGGAGCGCAACCCGTTGCGCATTCTGGACAGTAAGTCGCCGGCGACGCAGGCACTGCTCGTTGACGCGCCGTCCCTGACGGACCATCTGGACGCAGCATCGCTCGCACACTTCGACGGGCTGCGTCGACTGCTCGATTCGCTGCAGATCGGCTATGTCGTGAATCCGCGGCTGGTGCGTGGACTCGATTACTACACGCATACCGTGTTCGAATGGATCACGGGCGCGCTCGGCTCTCAAGGCACCGTCTGCGCCGGCGGTCGCTACGATGGTCTGGTCGAGCAGCTCGGCGGCCGCGCGACGCCCGCAGCGGGCTTCGCGATCGGGGTTGATCGGCTGGTGCTGCTGCACGAGGCGCTCGAAGGCAAATATCGCGTTGAACCGATCGATGGATTCTGCGTCGTATTGGATGCCGGGCACACGAGTTGGGCAATGGGCGTTTGCCAACGGCTGCGCGAAGCGTTGCCCGACGTGCGTCTGCGCGTGAACGCCGGCGGCGGACAGCTGAAGAATCAGCTGAAGCGGGCGGATGCCAGTGGCGCCGATTGGGCCTTGATCGTCGGTGAAGACGAGGTTGCGGACAACGAAATCACGCTGAAATGGTTACGCGCCGACGCGCCGCAGGAGCGTTTGACACTCGCTGCGCTGATTGCGCGATTGGCTACATCGAAGAACGGAGGGAACTGACCGGTGTCCGAATATTTCAATGACGATGATCGTGTGCTCGCGCTGCGTACGTGGTGGGAGAGAAACGGCACGATACTCGTGGTGGGTCTGGTGCTGATGATCGCCGCAGTCATCGGCTGGCGCTGGTACAACGACCACACTCAGGCGCGCGAAGAAGCGGCATCGGCAACGTACCAGCAGTACGTGGAAGGCCGCCAGCGCGGCGCTAAATCCGCGGAGCTCGAAGCGCCGCTTGCGACGCTCGACGACGAGTTTCCACGCTCCGGCTATCGGATCTTCACGCTCTTCTACCGTGCCCTCGATGCGGCGAGCGCGGATGACTACACGAAGGCGACGCAGTACCTCGAGACCGCGGTGAAGGATGCCGACGACAACCGCCTGCGCGACGTCGCGCGCGTGCGCCTCGCGCGCCTGCAGCTGCAAGCGGGCAATGTGGACGCGGCGTTGGCGACCTTAGGCACCGTCGGTGGTGCGGGGTTTCGCTCGTACGTCGCGGAGTTGAAGGGCGACATCCTGATGGGACAAAACAAGCCGGACGAAGCGCGTGAGGCGTACCTGGCAGCGAAGGCCGCGGCAGATCCCGACGATACGCAGCCGATTCTCGAAATGAAGATCGTCGATCTGGCCAAACCCGATGCACTTGCGCCGTAACGTCCGTAACTGTGCATGGGGGGACCCATGTTGGAACGTCGGTCGACTCGTTGGTGTTGCGCTGCTGTGCGGCGGCTGCAGCTGGTTTTCGTGGCTGCCGTGGGTCGACGACAAGAAGGATCCCGATGCGCCGGCGGAGCTGACCACCTACAAGAGCGAGGTCAAGGTCGAGCGCGTCTGGGGTGCGACGATCGGCAAAGGGCTCGGCAAGCAGTTCATGCACATGGTGCCGGGTGTGCTGTCCGATCACGTTTTCGCCGCCGATGCGTATGGCTATGTCGAAGCGCGTGAGCGATTCAAAGGCAAAAAACTGTGGAGCGCGCAGATCGGGGACGACGGCAAGAGCATGTTCTCGGCGCTCAATTTCATGGACAAGAGTGATACGAGTTTCGTCACGGGCGGCGTCGGCGCCGGCGAGGGGCTGGTGCTTCTGGGTACGACGCATGCGGAAGTGGTCGCGTTGTCGGCAGCGGACGGAGCGCAGCGATGGCGTGCCGGCGTATCGAGCGAGGTGCTCTCTGCGCCGGTCACGGGCGACGGTCTTGTGTATTTACAAACGTCCGACGGGCGCCTCGTCGCGCTCGACGCGAAGGATGGCGCGCGCCGCTGGACGTTCGATACCCAGGTTCCCGCGCTGACATTGCGCGGCACCGGATCACCGGCCTTCGATTCCGGCATGGTGCTGGCGGGTTTTGCGAATGGCAAAGTCGGGGCGTTTCGCGCCGCCACCGGCGAACCGCTGTGGGAGCAGCGTGTGATGCTGCCGCAAGGGCGCTCGGAACTGGATCGTATCGTCGACGTCGATGGCAGTCCGTTGATCACCGCGAACGCGATATATGCCGCGAGCTTCCAAGGCCGCCTGTCGGCCATTCGTCCGAGCGACGGCAGCGTGCTGTGGGAGCGCGATACGTCGAGCTTCGTCGATCTGGCGCACGGCTACGGCAATATCTATGTCGTCGACGACGACAGCGTGATCACCGCGATCGACCAGCGGACGTCGAGTGTGGCGTGGGAGCAGCGCGCGCTGTTTCGGCGCGGCCTGTCGGCCGCCGCGGTCGTCGGCAGCTACCTGGTGGTCGGCGATGCCGAAGGCTATCTGCACGTGCTGGCGCAGGGTGACGGCCGTCTCGTCGGCCGTCGCAAGATCGACGGCGACGGTATCCGTTCGCGCGCGATCGTCGCCGACAACATGGTCTATTTGCTGGGTAACGGTGGCAAGTTGGACGCGCTCACCATCAAGCCGATCAGCAAGTAGCGGGCGAGGGATCCCATGCCGAACACGAGTGTGATCGCGCTCGTCGGTCGCCCCAACGTAGGCAAGTCGACGCTATTCAATCGGCTCACGCGGCGCCGCGATGCGCTGGTCGCCGACGTGCCTGGGCTGACGCGCGATCGCCGCTATGGCGTCGCCGAGTTCGGCGACGCACGTTGCACGTTGATCGATACCGGTGGACTGTTCGACGAATCCGCCGTCGGAAGTCTGATGGCGCAGCAGGCTGCGATTGCGATCGACGAAGCAGACCTCGTGTTGTTCGTCGTCGATGGCAGAGCCGGCTTGACGCCGACCGACCTCGACATCGCACAGCAGTTGCGGCGCAGCGGCCGCAAGGTCGTTCTCGTCGTCAACAAGATCGACGGCGCCGCGCCCGAGGTTGCAGACGCCGAGTTCCTGCGCCTCGGCTTTGCGCCGCAACTGCAGGTATCCGCGGCGCACGGCCGTGGTATGGCGGCGTTGGCGACGGCAGTGCTCGCACAACTGCCGCCCGCGCTCGCGGAACCCACGGCGGCGAATGAAGAAGAGCGCATGCGCGTCGCCGTGATGGGTCGGCCCAACGTCGGGAAGTCGACGTTGATCAACCGCTGGCTCGGCGAAGAGCGGCAGGTGGTATTCGATGCGCCGGGCACCACGCGCGATGCGATCGAAATACCGTTCGATCACGACGTCGGCCGGTTTGTGCTGATCGATACCGCCGGCGTCAGGCGCAAGGGCAAGGTCGACGATGTCGTCGAGAAATTCTCGGTCGTCAAGGCGCTTGCCGCGATCGATTCCGCCGACGTCGCGGTCGTCGTGCTGGATGCCTCCGAGGGGCTCGTCGAGCAGGATCTGCATTTGCTCGGTTATGCGATCGACCGCGGCGCCGGGCTGGTGCTCGCCGTCAACAAATGGGACGGACTGCACGTCGATCAGCGCGAACGCATGAAGACTGAACTCGATCGACGTCTCGAGTTTGCGCCGTGGGCGCCGATTCATCGGATCTCCGCGTTGCACGGCACCGGTGTGCGCGGCCTGCTCGAGGACGTCAAACGCGTGTACGAGGCGGGCCGTTTCGACGTACCAACAGCGTTCCTCGCGCGCGTGTTGACCGAAGCGGTCGAACAACATCCGCCGCCGACTGTGAACGGGCGTCGCATCAAGCTTCGGTTTGCGCACAAGGCGAGCGGACATCCGCCGACGATCGTCGTGCACGGCAATCAGACCCACGCCGTTCCCGAGAGCTATACCCGATACCTCGAGAACCGGTTCCGCGTTGCGTTGGACCTCGTCGGCATGCCGGTGCGCATCCGCTACAAAGCCGGCGTCAACCCGTACGCCGGAAAACGCAACGAACTCACGCCGCGCCAGCAGGAGCGCCGCAAGCGCCTGATGCGCCACGTCAAAAAATAACGGGCTTGTCAGCCATCCGTGCCTTTGGGTTCGACGGGCGGCTGAAACAGCGCCAACGCGGCCGCTGGATTGACGCGGTCGCCATTCATGCTGACGGACCAATGCAGGTGCGGCCCCGTAGCGCGTCCGGTGGCCCCGACGCGTCCGATGCGCTGCCCCTGACTGACGACCTCACCCTGGTGCACGTCGATCACCGACAGATGGCACATCATGCTCATCAGGCCCGCGCCGTGATCGATGAATACCGTATTGCCGTTGAAATAGAAGGATCCCGTGAGGGAAATCGTGCCGGGTGCGGGGGCCACAACAGGAGCTCCGATCGGGGCGGCGATATCGAGTCCGGCGTGAGGACTGCGCGGTTGTCCGTTCAATATCCGGCGCAGGCCGAAGTTCGAGCTCACGGGACCCGCAGCCGGTAGTTGCATCGGAAACGGCGCTGCGAGCAGCGGCGTGAACCGGCCGTATTGGGCCATCATCAAGTCCGTTTCGCGTTGGATCCGCGCGAGCACCTCGGCAGGCGGGTTCACCATCTTATCGTCCGTGATCTTCAGCTTCTGCACCGGATAGGTCTTGGCCGTAACGGTGAACGGTATCTCGAGCTTACCTCTGCTGGCGGAGTCGACCTGCAGCACGTGCTTACCGACGGCGGCGTCGAGCGCAATGCCGACGATCGCGATCACTTCGGGTTCCTTCAGCATCAACACCGGACGCTGTTTGTACATCGCGAATTGCGCGTCAGCCGGCAACGCGACGATCTCGATTCCGCCCGGGTACGCTGCAGATGCACGGACGTTGACGCAAGCGAGCAAAACAACCGCACACATCACCGTGTAACAGCGCTCAACGCGCATTGGCTTCGACGTCCTCTGCTGTGCCATCAACAGTGCCATCAACGGTGCCTTCTACCGCGCCCTTTACGATGCCTTCCACGGTACATTGCAGCGAGCCGTCGACGAGATGCGCAACAACTGTCGCGCCGACGCGCGTCTGGGCGATCGACGTGATCGGCGTTCCCCAACGGACAGCCGCAGGGGCGGGCGTCGTCACGATCGTATAGCCGCGCCCCAACGTCTCGAGTGGACTCACCGCGTGCAACGCGCGACCGAGCGACGCTGCGGACGCAGTAGCGCTTGCGAGACGGGTGCGCATGCCCCGCGCCAATGCACTTTCGACGCTTCGCAGTCCGAGCCGGGCGCGCGCGAGCTCACGCTGCGGATGGAACTGGCGCAAGCGGATGTCGAGCAGAGCGGCCGCGTGCCGCGCCCGGTCCAGGTTTGCCCCGACGGCCAGCGTGAGCTGACGCTCGAAGTCGTCGAGTCGCTGCATTCGTTGTTGCAGCGCGCGGCCGGGGTGAGTCAGGCGCCGTGCGATCAGAAACAGGCCCTGACGACGGTGCGCCAACGTCTGACGCCAGTGCGCGTGCAACGAGTTCGTCAGTCGCGCAGCGCGACGCTGCCAATCCTGGATATCTGGCGCGATCAACTCGGCGCCGGCCGACGGCGTCGCGGCGCGGACATCCGCAGCGAAGTCGCAGATCGTGAAATCGGTCTCGTGACCGATCGCGGACACGATCGGGATCGGGCAGGCCGCGACTGCGCGCGCAACGCTCTCTAGATTGAAACTCCACAGGTCTTCGAGCGAGCCGCCGCCGCGCGCAATGATGGCAACGTCGGGCCGCGTGCCGAGCGCGACCGGCCAGTCCGACAGTCTCGACAGAGCCCGCAGAATCTGCTTCTCGGCGTCCTGGCCTTGCACCGCGACGTCGAGCAACGTCATGCGCAATGTCGGGCAGCGTCGGCGCAACACCGAAACGATGTCGCGCAATGCGGCACCGGTGCGCGAGCTGATCACCGCGACGTGAGTCGGGAAACGCGGCAACGCGCGCTTGCGCTCGTCGTCGAACAAACCCGCATCCGCGAGTTTCAGTTTGAGTGCATCGAACGCGGCCCGCAGGGCGCCTTCGCCGGACGCTTCGAGGTGGTCCGCCAACAACTGAAAATCGCCGCGTGCTTCGTAGAAGCTGACGCGGCCGCGCAGGATGACCTGCATGCCGTCGCGTGGTTTGAAACGCACGCTGCGATTGCGATTGGCGAACATCGCGCAACGCAACTGCGCGTGCGCGTCTTTCAGCGTGAAGTACCAATGGCCGCTGCCGGGCGCGCGTAAGTTCGACAGCTCGCCTTCGACCCACACGAGCGGAAAGCGCTCTTCGATCGTGAAGCGTGCGGCGCTCGCCAGTTGGCTGACGGTGAGGATGAGTTTGGGGACGTCGCGCACAGGCATCGGCCGAGTCTACAGGCGGCCGCCGCATTGGTCGCGAGCGGTTCAAGCCGTTGGCAAGCCGTTGGCAAGCCGTTGGCGAGTCGCGCGTAGTCCAAAGGCGCTCGCGAAGAAGTCGTTTACAGGCGGCCGATCGGCGAGTACCCTCGCGCGTTTATTTCGCACAGGAGGCTCCGCCCATGTTGCGGATAACAAACGACGCTCTCACCTTCGATGACGTCTTGCTGCTGCCCGCCCTGTCCCACGTCCTGCCCTCCGAAGTCGACCTCAAGACCCGCCTGACCCGAACGATCAATCTGAACATTCCGCTGATGTCCGCCGCGATGGATACCGTGACCGAGTGGCGGTTGGCCGTTGCAATGGCGCAGGAAGGCGGGATCGGGATCGTGCACAAGAACATGACGATCGACGAGCAGGCGCGCGAAGTGCGCGCAGTGAAGAAATTCGAAAGCGGCATCATTCGCGATCCGATCACGATCACGCCCGACCGCACGGTCGGTGAACTGCTCAAGCTGACGCGCGAGCACAACATTTCCGGCGTCCCGGTCGTGTCCGGACGCGAACTCGTCGGCATCGTCACGAGTCGTGACGTTCGTTTCGAGCCGCGGATGGACGTCAAGGTCTCCGAGGTCATGACGCGCAAGGAAAAGCTCGTGACGGCCCGCGAAGGCGCCGATACCGAAGAAATCCGCGAACTGCTGCATCGTTATCGGATCGAGAAAGTGTTGCTGATCAACGATCGCTTCGAGTTGTGCGGACTGATCACCGTGAAGGACATCGACAAGGCGCGCATGTATCCGAACGCGTGCAAAGACTCGCTTGGACGTTTGCGCGTAGGCGCGAGCGTGGGCACGAGCGCGGAAACCGACGATCGTGTAGCGGCGCTCGTCGAAGCGGGGGTCGACGTGCTGGTTGTGGACACGTCGCACGGGCATTCAAAACGTGTGCTCGATCGCGTCAGCTGGATCAAGCAGAAGTACCCGAACGTGCAGTTGATGGGCGGCAATGTCGCGACGCGCTCCGGCGCTCGAGCCCTAGCGGACGCGGGCGTCGATTCCGTCAAAGTCGGCATCGGCCCCGGCAGCATCTGCACGACGCGGATCGTCACCGGTATCGGCGTACCGCAGGTCACCGCGGTGTCCGACGTCGCCGACGAGCTCGCGCATGATGGGATTCCTGTCGTCGCTGACGGCGGCATCCGTTATTCGGGCGACATTGCAAAAGCGTTAGTCGCCGGTGCCAGTGTCGTGATGATCGGCGCTCTGCTCGCCGGCACCGACGAATCACCGGGCGAGATCGAGTTGTATCAAGGCCGTACGTACAAATCGTATCGCGGCATGGGGTCGCTCGGCGCGATGGGGCAGTCGAACGGATCGAGTGACCGTTACTTCCAGGAGCATGCCAACGACGGCGGTCGCAAACTGGTGCCAGAAGGCATCGAAGGGCGCGTGCCGTATCGCGGCGCGATGGGCCCGATCGTGCATCAGTTGATGGGCGGACTGCGGGCAGCGATGGGCTATACGGGCTCGCCGGATATCGAGACGATGCGCTCGCGCCCCGAATTCGTTCGCGTGACGCACGCGAGCATGATCGAGAGTCACGTGCACGATGTGAGCATCACGAAAGAAGCACCGAACTACCCGGTCAGTTGAGGCGTGACTAACGATCTCCACGTCGAGCGCCTGCTGGTCATCGATTTCGGTGCGCAATACACGCAGCTGATCGCACGGCGGATTCGCGAGGCGGGCGTCTACTGCGAAATTCACCCGTTCGATGCGCCGGCGGACTTCATCCGCAACTTCGGCGCGCGCGGCGTCGTACTCTCCGGTGGCCCGGAGACCGTCACCGAAGACGCTACGCCGCGTATACCCGAGTCGGTGCTCGAACTCGGCGTGCCGATTCTCGGGATCTGCTATGGCATGCAGGCTCTCGCGCAGCAACTCGGCGGGCGCGTGCAGAGTTCGCAGCAACGCGAGTTCGGTCATGCACGCATTCGCATCGAAGCGCAATCGCGTCTGCTGTCGGGTTTGCCGGCGCTCGTCGCCGACGAACTCGATGTCTGGATGAGTCATGGCGACAAGGTCGTCGAACTGCCGCCGGGATTCGTGCGGATCGCCTCGACCACGAGCGCACCGATTGCGGCGATGGCGTGCGAAGCGCGATCGATCTACGCGGTGCAGTTCCATCCCGAAGTCACCCATACGATCGATGGAGCGGAGATTTTTCGACGCTTCGCGCGCGAAATCTGTGGCTGCACAGGTCTGTGGACGCCGCAGAACATCATCGCTGACGCAATCACGCTGGCGCGCAAGCAGGTCGGCGAAGAAAAGGTCGTGCTCGGGTTGTCGGGCGGCGTCGATTCGAGCGTCGTGGCCGCATTGCTGTCGCGAGCGATCGGCGATCAGCTGACGTGCGTTTTTGTCGACAACGGATTGTTGCGTCTGCACGAACGCGATGAGGTCGAGGCGACGTTCGGTCCGTCGAATGCGCTCAACTTGAATCTCGTCTGCGTCGATGCGCGAGCGGAGTTTCTGGGGAACCTGGAGGGCGCGCAGGATCCGGAAGCAAAACGCAAGATCATCGGCCGTACCTTCATCGATGTGTTCGATCGTGAAGCGCAAAAGATTCCCGGCGTTGCGTGGCTCGCGCAAGGCACGATCTATCCCGACGTGATCGAGTCGGCCGCGACGCAATTCGGCAAAGCGCATGTCATCAAATCGCACCACAACGTCGGCGGCCTGCCGGAGCGAATGCACCTGAAGCTGATTGAACCGCTGCGCGAGTTGTTCAAGGACGAGGTGCGTCAAGTCGGCCTCGCGTTGGGCTTGCCGGAAGCGATTGTGATGCGACATCCCTTTCCCGGGCCCGGTCTCGGCGTGCGGATCCTCGGTGAGATTCGCGCTGAATATGCCGACACGCTGCGCCTGGCCGACGCGATCTTCATCGAGGAACTGCGCAGCTCGGGTTACTACGACAAGGTCAGCCAGGCGTTTGCGGTGTTTTTGCCGGTGCGTTCCGTCGGCGTTGTGGGGGACGCGCGGCGCTATGCGCACGTCATCGCGCTGCGCGCGGTGGAAACCACCGACTTCATGACGGCGCGCTGGGCGCCGCTACCGCATGACCTGATCGGCCATGTGTCGAATCGAATCATCAATGAAATCGAGGGCGTTTCGCGCGTCGTGTACGACGTGTCTTCGAAGCCGCCGGCGACGATCGAATGGGAATGATCAGATGCGGCGATGGACAGCACCTTCGTGAATTGATCAGTCCGGCAATGGCGGACTTGACCGGTTAGCGTCACTTAGCGCGTGGACCGCGTCCCTGATCTGGTGGATCCGCCGGACGTAGTCGACCAGCACACTGCCGGTCCAGCCGAACGTAAACAATCCGGAAATCGCCATGATCGGCGCGACCATCTCCCATGCGGGTGGCAACAGGAATGTGCCGTAGCCGATCGTGGTAACGGTATTGCCTGCAAAGAAGCCAGCGTCGTGCCAGTTGGGCACCAGGCCCGAAAAAACCAGCGCCGCTGACCAGACCATGATCTCGAACAAGTGCAACGCGAGCAGCAGGAAGATGATGCTACCCATCAAGAGATCAGCGTGCCACAACGTCGGGTGCGCCCGGATGACCTCCACGCGTCGTGAGACATGGTCGCCCACTGCACGCAGACCGGCTGCGTGGACGAGGACCACGATGACCAATACGCCGCCGCCGAATACGAGGTCCGCGACCGGAATCACTTCGGCGAGGTCGTGCAGCACGTGCCACTGGCCCACATCCTGCGAAATCTCACGTGCGACATCGAGCCCCTTGTCGAGATGGGCAGGAACTATGGAGGGCTCGGAGGCTTGCGCAATCGTGACAGGCACGCGTCGAGTCTCAGGGGGCGGCAACCACGCGGTAATACACTCCGTTCGCGCCATACGACGGCAGGAACCAGTTGTTGCCGCACAGGTAGTAGGACACGCCGCTCACCGTGGGATTCATGCAGCCGGCCGGTAGAGTGGGATAGATACCGCCCATCGCGTACATCGTGTTCGTCGCCCCCGCGACGTATCCGGCCGAGTACGCGTTGGTTGTGCCGGCGGCGACGCCCGCGTTGTATGCGTTGGTCGTCGATGCCGAAGTGGCCGCCGTTGCCACCACCGCGCCGACAACGACGCCGGCCGCGACCGCGCCGGCCGTCGACCAGCCGCCGCAATTGCCGCAGCTGGAACTGTAGTAGTTCACCGTGGTTGGCGGGTGGTACCCATAGACCGCCGTGGTTCCGTAGTAAGGGCTGTGCACGGCCGTGGCGCCGTACGCGGTGGTCCCGACCGTGCCGTATCCCGCGTAATGCGTCGCGGTTGCGCCGTCTGCACTGTGCATCTCCGTTTGGCCGGATCCTTCCGCGTGAACCGCGGTGCCGCCATACGCGCCGGTCGCGGTCGTGCCCGCTCCGGCGTAGTGCGTTGCACTGCCGCCGTAGGCATTGGTTCGCTCCGTCGAACCCGAGCCCGGCGCGTGGTATGTCGCGCCGCCACCATAGGCATCAGCGTGGGCCCATGCCAGGGCCGACGCGCTCGACAGGCAGATCCCGAGTCCTGCAATGGCGATGAAGATCTGTTTGAACATGCTGTATCTCCTCACGGCGTCGGGGTGGTTTTCGGTGCGGCGAGCGGCGCGAGCGGTGGTGGTGTCTGCCCATTGGGCGGCTTCACGTCCGGCCGCGCGAACGCGATGTGCACTGCCGCTGCTGCTTTTGGCGTGGTGAACGCATCCGCCGCCACCTTCGCATCGAGTTTCCAGTTCGTCAGATCCATGTCGTGGCGCAGCAGCGCCGGATCGTTCAGATAGACCGCGCGCAGTTTGCGCGGCAGCTTGTCGTCGGCGCCGATCCAGATCTGCGCGAACACGCCGTCGTTCGCGAATGCGACCATGTCGGTCGTTGTGCCGTCGACGACCTTCGATTGGCCGACATAGAACGCGACCTGCAGACCCTCTGCGAGGTCTTTATACGGATCGGCAACCAGCAGATCGGTGAACGGAAAGTAGATCGCTGCGGAATCGAACGCGGCGGCGAGCGTTGCGTCGATCGTCGCCGGCGCGACTGCGGTGGCAACCAGGTTCTCCGCAGGGGCGAAGGCGGTCATCGTCCTGCCGTCGTAGTAGAACTCCGTCGCCGGACCATCAGCAGGTGTAATCACACGCAATTTATCGGGTCGTTGCAGCGTGACGTCCGAGTGCGTCGTATACACGAGCGGCGGGCCGAACACGCTTGGACTTTCATAGCTGACGACCGCCGTGAACGTCATGGTTCGCGCCGCGGCGAGGCGTGCGCTCGTGGCCTTCAATAGTTCGATCGCCTTGGCCTCGAGCTGAGTTGTCGCGGCCGCTGTCTCGCCCGGTGGCGCTGTCTGCCCGAATGCGCACGTTGCGACGAACATGCCGATGGCGAGCGCGAAGGATCGTGCATGAGGGAGTCGCAGCTTCACGGAATCATTCCGCACGTGAACAGCTTGTTTGCGATGGGCGCTGCGACCTCATCGATGAAGGCTGTTCGCATCTGCGGATCACCTTGCAGCATCTGAATCATGCTCTGCTGTTCCGCGGTCTTCGGTTCGCCGCGTTGTTCCCACAGCTGTTCGCACGACGCCTGTTCGTATTTTTGAATCACCTTCTGCGCAACCATGTCGAGCATTGGATACTCTGATCCAGCAGCGCTGATGGCCACCAGGACGGCCACGATTGCGTACACACCCAAGCGATTGAACACGACATTCTCCTTCTGGCAGGAACGGTGCGGTGAGAGTGGAAGTCGACTGATGAACAGCGCAGTCGATCGGTAGCTTACCCGTTCTTACCAATCCTGCTCACTCTCTTTCTGAGTCCGCCGCGCGTCACGCGCCGCACAACGCCGCCGTAGCGTTTTTGGCCGAGCTTACCGTAGCCGTTCGCCGTGAGTATCATGCGCGGCTTCCCGCGAATCCGAATGGACGCCGATGACGTGAACGCGATGCACGAAGCTTTCATGCGACGAGCACTGCAATGGGCGCAACGCGCCGCAATCGCGGGCGAAGTGCCGGTCGGCGCCGTGCTCGTGCGCGATGGTGAGGTGTTGGGCGAAGGTGCCAACGCGCCGATCGAGCGTTGTGATCCGACCGCGCACGCGGAGATCGTTGCGTTGCGCGCGGCAGCACTGCGGGTCGGTAATTATCGATTGCCGGGAACGACGCTGTACGTGACGATCGAGCCGTGCACGATGTGCGCGGGGGCGTTGATCCATGCGCGCATCGACACGCTCGTGTTCAGCACGCGCGAGCCGCGCGCCGGCGCGATCGTCAGCAGCGCCGCGGTCATCGCCAACGCTGGACTCAATCATCGCGTCGCAATCGTCGAGGGAATTCTCGCCGACGAATGCCAGGCGCTGCTGACGACGTTCTTTCGTGCGAGACGCGACGCCGGGGCTGGCCGCTGACTATAATCGCACCTCCTCGATCACCGGACTTCCGATGACGGACACACTTCTGGTGCTGCCCGGGCCGCCGGCGTTCTCGGCGTTTCGTCTTGCGAAGGTCCTGGACCAGGTGCGCGCCCGTTGCCCGCAGGTTGCGGGAGTCTACGCCGAGTACCTGCATCTGATCTCGCTGCAGCGGGTCCTGACGACATCGGAGAGGGGCATAGCGCAGGCGTTGCTCGAATACGGCCCGCGCCACGAGCTGCCACCAAAAATCGGCGCCCCACGCCTGACCGTGTTGCCGCGGCCCGGAACGATCTCGCCTTGGTCGAGCAAGGCGACGGACATTTTTCGCATTTGCGGTCTGGACCCCGTTCGTCGCGTCGAGCGGGGCATTCGCTGGTACGTCGTCGGACTCGCACCGACCGAGGTACTTGCGCCGCTGCTGCACGATCGAATGACGCAGAGCGTCGTCGTCGACGAGGACTTCGCCGGGTTGTTCGCCGAACGCGCGCCGCGCGCGCTGCAGAGGATCGGCGTGATCGAATCAGGCCGAAACGCGCTCGAACGAGCGAACATGGAACTGGGGCTCGCGCTCAGCGACGCCGAGATCGATTACCTGACGAACGCCTATCGGGAGCTCGGTCGCGATCCGACCGACGTCGAGCTGATGATGTTTGCGCAAGCGAATTCGGAACACTGCAGACACAAGATCTTCAATGCGAGCTGGACGATCGACGGCGTCGGCGCGCCGCATTCGCTGTTTGACATGATCCGCAACACTCATCGGCGCATCAACGGCGCGGGAATCCTGTCGGCATATTCGGACAACGCCGCCGTCATCGAAGGTTATCGCACGCAGCGGTGGGGCGCGGACCCGGATACGCACAGCTACAGATACACCACGGAGCCCGTGCATTTGCTGATGAAGGTCGAGACACACAATCATCCGACGGCGATTGCGCCGTATCCGGGTGCGGCGACCGGTTCCGGCGGCGAGATCCGTGACGAAGGCGCCGTGGGACGCGGCTCAAAACCGAAGGCGGGCCTCGTCGGATTCACAACCTCGCACCTGAACATTCCCGGCGATCCGCAGCCGTGGGAGCTGACCACCGGCAAACCGGAACGTATCGTCTCGGCGCTCGACATCATGCTCGAGGCCCCGATTGGCGCGGCTGCTTTCAACAACGAGTTTGGCCGGCCGGCGTTGACGGGGTATTTCCGCACGTTCGAGTACGCGCCCGACCCCAACGATCTCTCACGGGTGCGCGGTTATCACAAACCGGTGATGATCGCGGGCGGCATCGGCAATGTCCGCCCCGAACACGTGCTGGCACTGCCGTTCTCTGATTCCACGCGGCTGATCGTGCTTGGCGGGCCCGCGATGCTGATCGGGCTCGGAGGTGGTGCGGCGTCGTCCATGGCTTCGGGTCAGAGCAGCTCGGATCTCGACTTCGCGTCAGTGCAGCGGGACAACGCGGAGATGCAGCGGCGCTGCCAGGAAGTGATCGATGCATGCGCCTCACTCGGCGACGCCAATCCGATTCTGCTGATTCACGACGTCGGTGCCGGGGGCCTGTCGAACGCGTTGCCGGAGTTGGTCAAAGATGCGGGTCGCGGCGGCCGCTTTCAGTTGCGCTGCATACCCAACGCCGACCCGGGCCTCGCGCCGCACGAAATCTGGTGCAACGAAGCGCAGGAGCGTTACGTGCTCGCAGTCGCCGCCGCGGATCTGGCGACGTTCGAACGTATCTGTCGGCGCGAACGCTGCCCGTACGCGGTGGTCGGCGATGCGACGCTCGATCCGCGCCTCGTCGTCGAAGACGCGGTGTTCCACGATCGTCCGATCGACCTGCCGATGGGCGTACTGTTCGGCAACACACCCAAGCTCTCGCGATCGATTACGCGCGCCGCGATCACGTCGGCGCCACTCGAGTTGGGACATCGTTCGCTCGCGCAGGCGCTCGATGGAGTCCTGCGCTTTCCCGCCGTCGGCTCAAAGCAGTTTTTGGTCACGATCGGGGATCGCAGCATCAGCGGGTTCGTGGTACGCGATCAGATGGTCGGACCGTGGCAGGTGCCGGTCGCGGATGCGGCAGTCACGACGCTCGGGTTCAAGACCCTGCACGGCGAAGCGATGTCGATGGGGGAGCGATCACCGCTCGCGTTGATCGATCCGGCTGCGTCAGCGCGCATGGCGGTGGCCGAAGCACTGACGAACCTCGCAGGTGTCGTCGTCGAGGACCTGAGTCGCGTCGTGTTGTCGGCGAACTGGATGGCTGCCGCAGGTCGCGGCAACGAGGATCAGGGGCTGTTCGATGCGGTCGCCGCGGTCGGCCTGGAACTGTGTCCTGCGCTCGGCATCGCGATTCCGGTCGGTAAGGACAGCCTGTCGATGCATACGCAATGGCGTGGCGTCGACGGCGAACGCGCCGTGACGGCGCCCGTGACGCTGATCGTGTCCGCGTTTGCGCCGGTCCCCGACGTGCGCCACGCCGTGACGCCGATGCTGCGACTCGACCGCGGTCCAACGCGCTTGTTGTTCGTCGACCTCGGCGCCGGCGCGAACCGGCTCGGCGGCAGCGCGCTGGCACAGACGCAACGCCAACTCGGGGCCGTCTGTCCCGACGTCGACGACGCAGGACGGTTGGCGGCATTTTTTCGCGCCGTGCAGGACTTGCTGCGCGACGGCAGAATTCTCGCGTATCACGATCGCTCAGATGGCGGCCTCGTGGTATGCGCACTCGAGATGGCATTCGCCGGGCGCTGCGGGCTTACGCTCGACCTTGCCGCGCTGCGTGTCCGCGATGAAAACAC
>CAYUMA010000591.1:0-2361 GCA_964445675.1 uncultured Pseudomonadales bacterium
ATCTCGCACCGGCGGTGAGACGCTGTCGAGCTTCGTCGAGAAACTCGCCGGCGTGCCCCTGCATTACCCCCCGGGGGACCGCTGGATGTATTCGTATGCGACCGACGTGTGTGGTCATCTCGTCGAGGCATTGTCCGGTCAATCGCTCGATCGCTACTTCGAGGAGAACATCTTCGAGCCGCTCGGCATGCGCGATACGGCGTTTCACGTGGCGCCCGACAAAGTGGACCGGTTTGCCGCGAATTATCAGCGCCGGGCCGATAAGACCCTGAAGCGCATCGATGATCCTTATGAGAGCACGTATCTGCGGGAACCGACGTTTCTGTCGGGGGGTGGTGGTCTGACGGGCACGACCGCCGACTATGTCCGCTTCTGCGAGACGCTGCGGTGCCGCGGTGAACTCGATGGCGAACGCATCATCGGTTCCCGCACGCTCGACCTGATGACCCGGAATCACTTGTCCGGTGGCCGCGACCTGACGCAGATGGCCGTGGGCGCCTTCTCGGAGACGGCCTACGAAGGGGTCGGCTTCGGCCTCGGCTTCGCAATGTCATTGTCGGAAGTGGAAACCGGCGCGCTGGGCGAGGGCGACTTCTATTGGGGCGGCGCCGCATCGACCATCTTCTGGGTCGATCCGAAGGAGCAATTGAGCGTGGTGTTCATGACTCAGCTCATGCCATCGGCCACGTTCAACTTCCGCGGACAGCTGAAGAACATCATCTATTCGGCGATCGAGGATTGAAGGACAACCCATGGACCTGCAACTCGACGGCAAGATCGCGCTCGTCACCGGCGGCAGCGACGGCATCGGCAAGGCGAGTGCGATTGAACTCGCGCGTGAAGGCGCCCACGTGGCGATCTGCGCGCGGCGCGCAGACGTGTTGTCCGCCGCGGCTGAAGAGATCCGTCAGGCGGCGCGCGGCAAGGTGCTGCACGTGGTCGCAGACGTGACGAAACCGGCAGACGTGCAGCGTTTCGTGCAAGCGGCGGTCGGCGAGTTTGGCGGCGTGGACATCCTGGTGAACAACGCCGGCACGAGCGCAGCGCGACCGTTCGAAGCGGTGGACGATGAAGCGTGGGACTACGACCTCGACTTGAAGCTGTATGCGGCCATCCGCATGAGCCGTGCAGCGGTACCGCACATGCGCAAGCGCAGCGGCGGCCGCATCATCAACATCACCGCGGTGATCGGCAAGACGCCGGGCGCATCGTCGCTGCCGACGTCTGTCAGCCGCGCCGCCGGTATGGCATTGACCAAGGCGATGTCGAAAGACCTGGCGAAAGACGGTATCTGCGTGAACAGCATCTGCATCGGCTTGATCAAATCCGGACAGATCGCCAAGGCGGCCGCAGCGCGTTTTAGCGATGTGCCGCTCGATGAGGCGTACGCCAGGATGGGCGCAGCGGTGCCGCTCGGGCGCGTCGGCGAAGCGCGCGAAGTCGCGTGCCTGATTGCGCTGCTCGCATCGCCGCTCGGCGGCTACGTCAGCGGCACGGCGATCAACGTCGACGGCGGCATGGGCAGCGCTCTGTAGCGGCCGCGGCTGAAGCTGGTCGCGCCGTGATGGTTCGTGGTCTACGGCGCCAGGCGGTGCGGATGGTCGCCCCCGACCGGCCAGTCGATGATCTGCAGCGCCCAACCGGCGATCACTGCGCCGAGGCCGCTGGTGGCCTTGGCGGAGAACGCGACTGCGGCGCCTTCTTGACGGCGACCGGTGTTGTGTTCGTGCTCGTCACACACGTCGGCCATCATCGAGCCGTAGCCGACGTTGGCCTGCGCCGTCGCCCTGCCTTGAATCACTTTCACTGGCACCAACAACGGCAGACGCACCCGGAAACCGGCATAAACAGCTTGTTCGTCGGCCGCCATGCGTTCGGCATTCCCGGCCTCGAACGTCAGCAGAGTCGCGCGCTGCTGAAGTACCTGGTCGAATTCGTTGTTTCAGATCCCACGCGCGTGTACACGCACCACTGGCGGCCGGGCGACACGCTGATCTGGGACAACCGCGCGCTGATGCATCGCGCGCGCCCATTCGACTACGCGAAACCACGGGTATTGATCGGCACGCGCGTGGCTGGCGACCCAGCGAGCGAACTGTCTTACTACGCAACTGACCCTGGGGCGCAAGCGGGCCGCGAAGCGCTGGCCGCGGAACTGGCGATCTTGCGCGCGGAAGCGACAGACCGGCGTTACGCGGCGGCGACCGCCAGCGCGTAGCGTCCAGGGACGCCCCTCGAATCCCTCGCTACAGCTGACTGGCGGTTGTTGGCGCAATCAATTTCGGCGCGATGAATTCCAACTCCACTGTGTTCGCCAGAATGTCCGGCGGCAGCAGGCCCTGGGCGAGGATGAAGTCGTGG
>CAYUMA010000592.1:0-19362 GCA_964445675.1 uncultured Pseudomonadales bacterium
CCGAAGCCGCAGGACTGGTGCGCCAAACCAAAGGCGAGCTGGTGGGCGTGCTGGTGGCGCTGGATCGGCAGGAGATCGTGGCGCCGGGACGCACAGCTGTGCAGCAAATGGCGTCGGAACTCGGTGCGCCGGTAGCTGCCATCGCAACTCTTGCGGATGTGATCGCGTACCTTGACAGTCACGGGGGCTATGCGGATTCTCTCGTCCACGTTCGAGCCCATCAACGGGAATTCTGCATCGCGTGAAGAGTTTGCTGACACTCGTGCTGGCGGCCCTCGGCTTTGGCGCTGCGCAAGCGCAAGCCCAAGCAGCCGAGCTATACCGTTTCGTCAACGAAGACGGCGTTGTCGTGTTATCGAACTCGATACCCCCGGAACTTGTTTCCCGCGGTTACGACGTCGTCCGCGGCGACGGCACCCTTGTGCGCGTGGTACCGCGGGAACTGACGCCGACCGAAGTCACCGAGCGCGAACGTCAGCTCGCACAGGAAAAAGCCGCTGCGGACGCCGGCATGGTCCGGGCGGGTCGCGACGAAGATCTGATGAGGCTCTATGCGTCGCCACTCGACGTCGAAGAGGCACGCGATCGAAAGATCCTGTCGATTGAGACCGTCGTCGCGACGACCAAGGCGAACCTCGAGCGGTTGAAGTTGCAGAAACGGCGCCTGGAAGAGCAGGCGGCAAGCCTGGAACGCGAAGGAGCGCCGCTGTCGAGCGAACTGCTGCAGAACATCTCGATCCTGGAAACGCAGATCGCGGAAAAAGAGCGCGAGGTTGCGGCGCGCAAGCTCGAGGAACAGCGCGTCAGCGAACAGTTCGCGCTCGATCTCGAGCGCATCAGACTGCTTTACGGTATGGGACCGGTGAGTACCACTGCGACCAGCACCACTGCGACCAGCACCACGGCGACGAGCACCACCGCTCCCTGATCAGCCGCCCTGCGGGAACAGCGCGCCGGCGAGGATCGACCAATGGTTGGTCCACTCCAGCGTCGGCTTTGCTTTGAACTCGCTGCGTACGAACTGGTTGATGCGCCCTTCGGCGAGCGCGAGCATCAGGTTCGCCGCCGCGTGCGGCGCGCAACGTTCGACGAAGTCGCCGCGGGCCTCGCCCTCACGCAGGACCTGACGCAGTTGGGTCTCGAGTCGATCGAAAAACTGCCGCATTCGGATCCGCAGGCGATCCGTTTCCCCCTGCAACGCATCGCCGGCGAGGAGTCGCGCAAAACCGGGGTTGCGTTCGGCGAACGACAGCAGCAACCACAGCAGGTTGCGGCAGCGCCCCTCGGCCGAGGGTTCTTCTTCGAGAATGCGGCTGATACGCGTGAAGACGCTGGTCTCCATGAACTCGATCAACCCTTCGATCATCTTCGCTTTGCTGGGAAAGTGACGGTAGAGGGCGGCCTCGGAAACGCCGACATGGCGCGCCAGCGCCGCGGTCGTGATGCGGGAGCCGGGACTCTCTTCGAGCATCATCGCAAAAGCCTCGAGGATCTCCTGGCGTCGATTCGCGCGTGTCATGACATTCCCGTCAGGATTTGTCGCATCGTCACGTCTTGTCGCGACGGATCAGCGTACCCACGCCCGTATCGGTGAAGACTTCGAGCAAGACGGCATGGCGGATGCGACCATCGATGATGTGGGCGCTGCGCACGCCACCCGCGACTGCTTCGAGCGCGCAGCGAACCTTCGGCAGCATCCCGCCGTGGATCGTGCCATCGGCGATCAACGCTTCGACGTCTTCCGGCGCAAGCCCCGTCACCGTGTTGCCGGCTTTATCGAGAATGCCCGGCGTGTTCGTCAGCAACATCAGCTTTTCGGCGCCCAGATGTGCGGCGAGTTTTCCCGCGACGGTATCCGCGTTGATGTTGTACGACTCGCCCTTCGCACCGACGCCGATTGGCGCGATCACGGGGATGAAACCACTGCCGATCAGGGTGTCGACGACCGCTCGATTGATCACCTCGATTTCGCCGACGTGGCCGATGTCGATGATCTCGGGCGCCTTCAGCTCCGGAGAGTCACGCTGAATGAGCAACTGACGTGCCTGAATCAACTGACCGTCCTTCCCGGTGATACCGACCGCGCGCCCCCCAACGGCGTTGATCAGCGACACGATGTCTTGATTGACGAGTCCGCCGAGGACCATCTCGACGACGTCCATCGTTGCTGCGTCGGTGACCCGCATGCCATCGACGAACCGCGTTGGAATGCCCAGTTTTTCCAGTAGTTCACCGATCTGCGGCCCGCCACCATGGACAACAATCGGATTCATGCCGACAAGCTTCATCAGCACGATGTCGCGCGCGAATGTCTGCGTGAGTTCGTCGGTGATCATCGCGTTGCCGCCATATTTCACGACGATCGTGCAGCCGTGGAATTTGCGGATATAAGGAAGTGATTCGGTGAGTACGCTCGCGACGCTCGCCGCTTCGGTCGAAGAAATAGGCATCGGCTCCCCTTGATCCTAGAAGGCGAGTTTCGGATCGATCTTTTTGAGCTGCTCGCGGAACACCCGCTGGATTCTATCCAGCGCGGCCTGGCCGTCCGCTTCGAATCGCAGCGTCAATACCGGACTCGTATTCGACGGTCGCACCAACCCCCAGCCGTCAGGATAGTCGACGCGTATTCCATCGATCGTCGTGACGGTGCCGTCGCCGAAGTTGCCTTCCTTGGCGAGTTTCTCCATCACCACGAACTTCGCGCTCTCGGTGGTATTCACTTTGATTTCGGGCGTGGCGAAAGTGACGGGAAACTCCTCGAACAGCTTGCTGACCTTCTTTGACTCGCCGCCAACGATTTCGAGCAGTCGCGCGGCGCTGTAGAGCGCGTCGTCGAATCCGTACCAACGTTCGCCGAAACAGATGTGGCCGCTGAACTCACCGGCGAGCAAAGCCCCGGTTTCCTTGAGCTTCGCTTTCATGTGTGAATGCCCCGTCTTCCACATGATGGGTCGACCGCCGTATTCGCTGATCAGCGAATTGAGGTGTCGGCTGCATTTGACGTCGAAGATGATGTCCGCGCCGGGGTTACGACCGACAATGTCACGGGCAAACAGCATGAGAAGTTTGTCTGGCCAGATGATGTCGCCGCGCTCGGTGACGACCCCCAGCCGGTCCCCGTCACCGTCGAATGCAAGGCCGAGATCCGCCTTCTCGGCTTTGACGACGGTGATCAGGTCCTGCAGGTTCGCCGGATCCGCGGGATCGGGATGGTGGTTCGGGAAATTGCCGTCGACTTCGCAGTACAGCGGCACGACCTCGCAGCCCAACTCGGAGATGAGGCGCGGCACCACCCCCCCTGCGACGCCGTTGCCGCAGTCGACGACGACCTTCAGCGGCTGCGCGACCGCAACGTCGTTGAGAACCCGATCGAGATAGTGATCGACGATCTGCATCTCGTCGTATTCACCCTCCCCTTCGCTGAGTCGGTTACCGACGATACGTTCTCGCAGTTGCGCGATGCGTTCGCCGGCGAGTGTTTCACCGGCGAGCATCATTTTCAGGCCGTTGTATTCCGGCGGGTTGTGCGACCCGGTGATCATGATTCCGGTGCCGGTATCGAGCGCGTGCGTTGCGTAATACAGCAGCGGGGTCGGCACCTCGCCGATGTCCGTCACGTCGATGCCGCCTTCAGTGAGTCCGCGAGCGAGCGATTTCTTGAGTCCGGGGCTCGACAGGCGACCATCGCAGGCGACGACCGCGCGAGGCTGCTTGTATTGTTTGGCCTCCGCGGCGAATGCGCGCCCGATCCAATACACGACGTTCTCGGTGAGATTGGTCGTAACGATCCCGCGAATGTCGTATGCGCGAAAAATCTGCGGATCGAGCTTCAAACCCAACTCGACCGGCGACACATCTTCGGAGACTTCGATGCCAAAGTTGTCGTCGACCGGAGCGTTTGGGCGGACGTCGAGAAACTCGTCTTGCGTTGCTTCGTCCGCGGGCTGCGCAGCTGCCGCCACGTCAGGCATTGCGATCGGTTTTTTGCCAGCAACGGGCTTCGACGGAGCGGGTTTGCGTGCAACAGGTCGTGGCCGGTCGCTCTCGGGGGCAACACGCGGAGCGTAACGACTCGCCGCCACTGCGATCTGTTCGAACAATCCGAGACGGTAGCGTTCGACGTTGCCGGCGCGACCTCTGACGATGCGCGTGACGTAGTCGATCAACATCGCGCTGTCCCGCTCGAGAGCGCTGAAGAGACGCGAGAAGCTGAGGTAGATGCCGGCGAGGATCAGCGCGATGGCGACGACGAGTGGGGTCCACAACCACGCAACGCCAATGAGATCCGAAGCAGCCGCGACGCCTGGCTTGAAGACGAGCGTCCAGCTCGGCGTGTTGAGCTGGACTCGCACCGGGGTCAAGGTTTCATCGGGCTCGCTGCCCGCCTGCAGGACGACGCGCGGCGACGTACTCTCGAACTGCTGTTCGATCGAGACCTGCCCGACGGTTTCGGGCAGGAGTTTCAGCGGTTGCGAGAAGTAGTCCATCGAAATGACCGCAAACAACACCCCTCCAACGGTTGCGCCATCCGTGATGGGTTTCGCTACATAGAACACGGGCCGTTGATTGACTTGTGATGCCTCGGGTCCGACGAATTCCTGTGCCTCTGCGCGCTTGATCACGTCGAGCGCGGCAAACGAGATCGGCGTCCTCGCCTTCAGATCTACCTCGGCGCGCCCTTTGGGAATGATGTCGACCCGTTCGGCCGTCGATATCAGCGGCGTCAAACGCTGGTTCTGCGCGGCGATCGTCGCGGGATCGAGCGTCGCAAGCGCGGCGACCGTGTCCTTTGCCGCGGCAGCGTCGGCCATCTGACGTTGCAGCGACGCAATGCGAACGTTGAAGAACTGCGCATAACTCTGCGCATGCAGTGTGTGCAGTTGCTCGCGATGAGTCGCGTTGGCGGGGCCAACGACTGCCGACCACACCAGCAAGGCGGCAACGATTACGCCGCTGAGCGCGACGCCGATCGCAAGCATCGGATACGACCACAGGCCAGCGGTCAGACCCTTCGCAGGTAGTGCTCGATCGGGAGTACTCAGCGCCTCGGCTGCGTCGTCGGGATTCTCGTTCGCCACGTTATCGGGTTCTTTTTTGTCCGTTGCGATGGTAGTGCCCTCGTCGCGGGCTGGCTAGCCGGCCGCGGTATCCGATGCGGCAGAACGCTTCGTGTGTTTGGCGCGCTGTTGCGTCGATGCACGGTTGAGTGCGGTTGCGATGCGCGCGATCAGCGCGCGTGCGATTTCCGGTTTGGAACCGATGTCGATCCGCTCTTCAGTGTCTGCGGTGATCACCGTGACCGCGTTGTCATTGCTGTCGAAGCCGATGCGTCGATCGGAGACGTCGTTCAGGACGATCATGTCGAGCCCCTTGCGCGAGAGTTTTGCGCGCGCGTTGACGACCGTGTCATGCGTTTCGGCGGCGAAGCCGACAACGAATGGGCGCCTGCTGCGCTTCGCGACCGCAGCGATGATGTCGGGGTTCTGCACGAGCTCGAGCGACAGCCCCGCGCCTGCGCGCTTCTTGATCTTCTGTGAATGCGCCTGTGAAGGTCGATAGTCGGCGACGGCGGCTACGCCGATGAAGATGTCGCCGGCGTCGGGCAGCGCGTCGATTGCATCGTGCATCTGCTGCGCAGTCATGACGTCGATCCGCGTCACGCCGGCGGGTGTTGTCAGCGCGACCGGTCCCGTGATCAGCGTGACGCGAGCCCCTGCATCGCGTGCCGCCCGAGCGAGTGCAAAGCCCTGTTTACCGGAACTGTTGTTGCTGATGTATCGCACCGGGTCGATCGGCTCGCGGGTGGGTCCGGCCGTCAGCACGACGTGCTTGCCCGCGAGCGTCTGTGGCGCGAACGTCGTTTCGAGTTCTGCGCACAGTGCTTCGGGTTCGCACATGCGCCCGGGTCCGAATTCGCCGCAGGCCTGGGGGCCTTCGTCCGGGCCCCAGATCAGAACTCCGTCGCTCTCGAGCTGGGCCAGATTGCGTTGTGTGGACCGGCTGCGCCACATCTCGTGGTTCATCGCCGGCGCCACCGCAAGGGGACACGCCGCGGCGAGGCACAGGGTCGTCAAGAGGTCGTCCGCCAGACCGTGCGCGAGGCGCGCGAGACAATGCGCGGTCGCCGGTGCGACGACGATGCAATCGGCCCAGCGAGCGAGCTCGATGTGTCCCATCGCCGCCTCTGCTTCCGGCGACCACAGATCGTCCCGCACCGGTCGGCCCGAGACCGCTTGCAACGTCGTCGCGGTTACGAATTGTCGGGCGCCGCGGGTCATTACGACCTGCACGGCCGCGCCGCGCGCGGTCAGTTGTCGCACAAGCTCCGGGGTCTTGTACGCAGCGATGCCGCCGGTGATCCCCAATAAGATGTGTTTGCCTTCGAGTGCCATCAGCGGTACCCGCTGGAGGGAGTCCCTAAGATAGCATCTGGGGGCGAGCACACACTAACCGGGCCGTGCAGCCCGCACGGCTACGCCGTGCAAACTCGCACCAGAATTGAGGCATGACGATCACAGATTGGCCGAGCAGCGAGCGTCCGCGCGAACGATTGCTCGCGCGCGGCGCGGATGGTCTCTCCGATGCCGAGTTGCTGGCGTTGTTGTTGCGCACCGGCAGCGGCGCGCGCGATGCGGTGCAGCTCGCGCGAGACCTGCTTGCGTGCTACAGCTCATTGCGCGCGCTGCTGGATGCGCCCATGTCCGAGCTGACCGCGCGGCCTGGCATCGGACCCGCAAAGGCAGCGACGCTCACCGCGTCGGTTGCGCTGGCCGAACGTTATCTCGCGTGCACGGTGGCGCGCGAAGAGGTCTTCACGGCGTCGGTCGATGTACGGCGCTACCTGCGGCATCGCCTCGGCAGCAGGCCGCGCGAGGTGTTTGGCGCGTTGTTCCTCGACGCGCAGCATCGGCTCATCGCGTTCCGCGAGATCTTTCTCGGAACGCTCGACTGCGCCACCGTGCACCCGCGCGAAGTGTTGCGGGAGACTCTCGCGTTGAATGCCGCGGCAGTGATTCTCGTGCACAACCATCCGTCGGGCGTCGCCGAGCCGAGTGTCAGCGACGTCAAGATCACCGAACGACTGCGCCAGGTCCTGCAACTGATCGATGTTCGCGTGCTCGATCACGTCGTCGTAACGACGAGCGATGCGATCTCGATGGCCGAGCGCGGCTTGCTGTAGCGGGGTCGCTCTGGTATAAAACGCGACTCTTTTTTTCACCCTCAGCGGTTTCGCCATGACTCAAGTGTGTCAAGTGACGGGAAAGCGGCCGATGAGCGGCAACAACGTCTCGCACGCGAACAACAGAACGCGGCGGCGATTCAATCCGAACCTGCACTACCATCGCTTCTGGGTCGAAGGTGAGAAGCGCTACGTTCGCTTGCGCGTCTCAGCGGCCGGCATGCGCGTCATCGACAAACAGGGCATCGATGTCGTGATTGCCAAACTACGCAAACGCGGCGAAAAGGTCTGACACGATGCGCGACAAAATCAAGATGGTATCCAGTGCCGGCACCGGTCACTACTACACGACCGACAAGAACAAGCGGACGATGACCGACAAGCTCGAGCTGAAGAAATACGATCCGGTCGTGCGCAAGCACGTGATCTACAAAGAAGCCAAGATCAAGTAGCAGTGCTGCGCGCGCCGGGTCATGCACCCGTCGCTTCGATGCGCAGATGTCCCCACGTATCCACGGCCGCCCTCCATCCAGCGTCGATGAACGTGGTCGCCATCGTCTCGACGATCAGCGCCGGCCCCTCGATCTGCTGGCCGGTGCACAGTTCCGCGCGTTCGAACAGCGCCACGTCCGCGTAGCGCGCGGTGTTCACGAGCCCGTGCGATCGCGCCGGCCGGCGTTGCGGCAACGGCGGCAGCGGCACGCGCGGGCGCGGGCAACTCATATCGCAGCGGATGTTGACCAGTTCGATTGCAAGGCCGAGCGAGTGACCGTAGCGCGTTTCGTGCATTTCATTGAACGCGCGAATGGCAGCGCCGGGCGTGGTCCAGTCGACAGTCAGCGTGAAACTCTGGCCGCGATAGCGCAGATCTGCACTGCGGCGCTGCGCGATGTCGCTCGCCGCGGCGCCGTCGGTCATCAACTCCTGCCGCCCGACGTCTGCCAATGCGTCGAACTGTGCAGCGATCTGTGCGCCAGTCAGTTCGTCGATCCCGCGACTGATCGTCTTGATCAGCGCTCGCGACGCGCCGGCGACCAGCATGCCCAGTGCCGAAAAGACACCGCCGAGCGCCGGCACGATGATCTGCGGGATCTCGAGGGCTGCGGCGAGCGCGCAGACGTGCAACCCCCCGGCGCCGCCGAAACACGCCAGCGCAAAACGCCGCGGATCGTGACCGCGTTCCAGGGAAATCACGCGCAGGGCCTGCGCCATGCGCGCGTTTGCGATCGCAACGACGCCTTCGGCCGCCGCCTCCGCAGACAGTCGCAACGGTACAGCGATCGTCTCGAGCGCTGCTCGCGCGAGGTCCGCGTGCAGCGGCAGCGTTCCGGCCAGGCGCAGATTCGCGGGGATACGTCCGAGCACGACGTTTGCGTCCGTCACCGTTGGCTCCACACCGCCCAACCCATAACAGGCAGGTCCAGGATTTGCGCCGGCCGAGCGGGGGCCCACATGCAACGCACCGGCCGCGTCGACGAATGCGATCGAGCCCCCGCCTGCGCCGATCGTGTGGATATCGGCCATCGGCACGGCGACCGGGAAAGGACCGATCGAGGCTTCGTCAGTGAGTCTCGGTTGTGCGCCGATCAACGCGACGTCGGTGGACGTTCCGCCCATGTCGAACGTGAGCAGGTCAGTGTGGCCGATCTCGGCGCCAACGTGGCGCGCAGCGGCGAGACCACCGGCAGGTCCCGACAGCAGCAGATTCACCGCGCTACGACTTGCCGCCGCCGCGCTGATGGTGCCGCCAGATGACTGCATCACGACGACCGGTGACGGCGTCACGACGCGGACGAGTCGCGTCAGGTAGCGCTCGACGACCGGCCCCAACCAGGCATTGAGCCACGTTGCGATGCCGCGTTCGTACTCCTTGTACCGCGGCAGCACGACCGACGAGCGGCACACGAACGCGAGGTCGTCAATCGCGGCTTCGATCCGCCGCTCATTGCGATCGTCGATGTAGCTGTAGAGCAGGTTGATCGCGACTGCTTCGGGTCGCAGGGCGATGATCTGGCGCCGTAGCAACTCGAGATCATCCTGCGTCAGCGGTTCGATCACACGGCCGTCCGGGGCAATGCGGCCGCCCGTGCCGATCAGTAATTCCGTTGGAACAGGGTCGACGGGACCCGTGGGCGTCAGGCTGTACAACCCGGTGCGCGCCTGGCGGCCGATGCGAAGAATGTCGGTGAAGCCGCGATTGGTGACATAGGCCGTTCGCGCGCCGTTGTGTTCGAGCACCGCATTGGTCGCGATCGTGCTGCCGTGGACGATCGTCACGTGCCCTGAGGCGACATCGGCGGCGAGACCGAGGTCCGCGATCCCGCGCGCGATTGCGCGCGACGGATCGTCGGGAGTCGACAGCACCTTGTGAACGCGCAACGCAATGCCGTCGAACAACACGAAGTCGGTGAATGTGCCTCCCGTGTCGACGCCGAGTAACATCCGACAGCCTCGCTGGTGACGGATGGATTGTAAGCAGATGCCGGAACTGCCAGAAGTCGAGACCACGCGGCGCGGCATCGAACCGTGGATCACGGGCCGCGTGATCACCGGGTGGCAACTGCGCCAGCCGCGCCTGCGCTGGCCGGTCGTGTTGCCGGACTCGCTGCGCGGGGAGCGCATCGTGCGGGTTGTGCGACGGGCCAAATATCTCGTCCTCGAGACCGCCCGCGGCGCCGTGATCGTGCACCTCGGCATGTCGGGCAGCCTGCGCTTGATACAGCGGGACAACGTCGCGGGCCGCCACGATCACGTCGACCTGGAGTTCGATCGCGGTCACGTGTTGCGGCTGACGGATCCACGCCGTTTCGGCAGCGTCCACTACCACGCCGGCGACTGGCGCACGCATTGGCTGATCCGCGACCTCGGCGTGGAGCCCCTCGGCGCGGATTTCACCGGGGAGTTCCTGCATGCGGCAGCGAAGGGCCGGCGCACGGCGGTCAAGCACCTGTTGATGGACGCACGGGTTGTCGTCGGCGTTGGCAACATCTATGCGAACGAGTCGTTGTTTCTGGCGGGTATTCGACCCCGGCTCGCCGCCGGACGACTCAGCCGCGTTCGCAGCGATGCGCTCGTTGATGCCGTGCGCGACGTGCTCGGTCGCGCGATTCAGGCCGGCGGGACGACACTGCGCGATTTTGTCGGTGGTAACGGCGCCGCCGGCCACTTCGCGGTGTCGCTGAATGTATACGGGCGCGCCGGGGAGCCCTGTTATCAGTGCGGCGCGCCGCTGAAAGGCGTTCGCACCGGCCAGCGGGCGACCGTCTACTGCGCGAACTGCCAACGCTGACGCGAAATGGCACCCCGCGTGATGGTACAGTTCTCTGGTCGAATGACTTGAGACACTTCGCCATGCAGAAATTCATCAAGCGCCGCGTGCTCGTGAGCCTGATCCTCGGTGCGATGAGTGTGCCCGCGTTCGCGGCGGGATCCGAAGATGCGAACGACGAGTTTGCGATGGCGGGCGACATCCTGATCGCGCGCCCCGTCGGTGTGGTCTTGACCGCGGCGGGCGCGGTGCTGTTCGTCGTCAGCCTGCCGTTCACGGCGATTGCCGGCGGGGTACAAAAGGCCGCCGATACGCTGGTTATCGGTCCTGCCGAAGAAACGTTCGTGCGCTGCCTGGGATGCCCTGCTGCCGGTCGCTACGCCGATCCGAACGAAGTCAGCCGCTAGGCTTACCGTCAACTTTTCGGGCTGTTGTTGGCCCGATCGACTCGCAACGCTTCCGCGACGATCGGGTCGACGAACTTGGACACGTTGCCCCCGAGTGACGCGATCTCGCGAACCAGCGTCGACGATATGAACGAGCAACTCTTAGACGGCAACAGAAAAACGTACTCGATCGTCGGTTCGAGTTCCGTGTTCATCTCCGCCATCTGAAATTCGTACTCGAAGTCCGCCATCGTCCGCAGGCCCCGCAGGATGAAGCGGGTGCCGGTCTTGTTCGCGTAGTCGACCAGCAGGCCCGTGAAGCGCTCGACCGTGACACGCGATCCGAACGGCGCCAGCACCTGCTCGCACAGCCGGATCCGATCGAGCAGCTGATCGGAGCCGCTTTTCTGCGCCGAGGTCCCGATCGCGAGAATTACGTGGTCGAACAGGTTCAGCGCCCGGTTCACCAGATCGGTATGACCATTGGTAAGCGGGTTGAACGTGCCGGGATAGATCACTGTCTTCACGCTCTCGTCCCCCACGAGGAAGGGCGCGATGGTAGCGGGTCGGATCTGCGATCTCAAACGCGACGCGCGACCAGCATCGACTGCACGGCGCCGGTGCGACTGCGTTTGATTGTCTGCCAATCGGTGAGGTCGGGCGGAGCGTGAATACTGGACTCGAGATACACGATGGAGTCTTGATGCAGCAGGGACCCGGCGGACAGTTCGGCCAGCGACTGCGCGAGCAATGTCGTCGTGAATGGCGGATCCAGGAACACGATATCCCAGGCGTCGCGCGCACCCCGTAGGTAGAGGAGTGCTGCGGATTTGACGATCGTGCAACCGGTCGCGCCGAGCTTTTGAGCGCTGTCACGCAGCGCCTGCACGACCACCGGATCATCGTCGACTAACGTCGCGCTTGCGGCGCCGCGCGACAGCGCTTCGAATCCCAGCGCGCCGGATCCCGCGAACAGATCCAGACAACGCGCGCCTTCGACGTGCGGCGCGAGCCAATTGAACAATGTCTCTCTCGCGCGATCGGGCGTTGGACGCAGCGTCGGGCGGTCCGGGAATGCAAGCTTTCGCCGCCTCCACTTCCCACTGATAATGCGCACCTCGTTCACAGCTGGCCTCGTGGGTCGAGCACGTGCAACAGGATCAACGAGAACGATTGTGGGCCAAAACGACGCGAACACCGAGCGAGGGTTCTTCCGCCGCCTGCGTGGCGGGCTCGCGAAAACCCGTAGCCAGTTGGCGGCGGGGATCGGCAATCTGCTACTCGGCAAGAAATCAATTGACGATGCGGTGCTCGAAGAACTCGAAGGGAGTCTGCTGCGTGCCGACGTGGGCATTGCCGCGACGCAGCACATCATGCACGCGCTGGCGCAGAGGGTTGCGCGCAAACAACTCAACGATACGGTCGCGTTATACGACGCCCTGCGCACGGAACTCATCGAGATGTTGCAACCCATTGCACGGCCGTTCGTTGTCGACGCCGAACACCGCCCCTTCGTGGTACTGGTTGTGGGCGTCAACGGCGCCGGCAAAACAACCACGATCGGAAAGCTCGCCCAACGGCTGAAGGGTGAGGGCAAGACAGTGCTGCTCGCGGCGGGCGACACCTTTCGTGCCGCGGCGGTCGAGCAGCTGACGAACTGGGGGGCCCGCAACGATATTCCGGTGATCGCCCAGCAACAGGGAGCGGACAGCGCGTCGGTGATCTATGACGCCGTGCGGTCGGGGCAGGCGCGTGGGATCGACGTGGTGCTTGCCGATACCGCGGGGCGGCTCCAGGCGAAGACGAACCTGATGGAGGAACTCGCCAAGATCAAGCGCGTGATGACGAAGCTCGATGGCAGCGCGCCGCACTCGGTGCTGCTCGTTCTCGACGGCAGCGTGGGTCAGAACGCGCTGTCTCAGGTCAAGGAGTTCGACGCCGCGGTTGGCTTGAATGGTCTGATCGTCACGAAGCTCGACGGGACCGGCAAGGCGGGCGTGCTGTTCGCGATTGCGCAGACGGGGGCGGTCCCCGTGTATTTCGTCGGCGTCGGCGAGCAGGCCGATGACCTGCGTCCATTCGTGCCGGAGATCTTCGTCGATGCATTGCTTGCGCGTGATGGGACCTGACGGCGCCGCATGAGCCAGATCGAGTTTCATGACGTGACCAAACGGTTCGACAGTGGCGCAGAGGCGCTGCGCTCGGTCTCGGTCAGTTTCGAAGAAGGCTCGATGACGTTTCTGACCGGACATTCCGGTGCCGGGAAAAGTACGTTCCTGCGATTGTTGCTGCGGTTGGATCTGCCGACGCGCGGACAGATCCTCGTCAACGGCGTCAACATCGTTCAGCTGGCGCAGGACCGGATACCGGCGTACCGCCAGAACATGGGGGCGGTGTTTCAGGATCATCACCTGCTCGCGCATCGCACCGTGTACGACAACGTTGCGGTGCCGCTGCGCGTGATGGGCATGCCGGAGCGCGATGTGGCCCGCCGCGCCAGGGCTGCATTATCGCGCGTCGGGTTGCTCGAGAAGGAACGCCTGTTGCCACGCCATCTGTCGACCGGCGAGCAACAACGTGTCGGCATCGCGCGCGCTGTCGTCAATCGGCCGCGGGTACTGCTGGCGGACGAGCCGACCGGAAACCTCGATCCGGAACTGTCGCGCGACATCATGCGGTTGTTTGAACAGTTTCAGGAAGTCGGCACGACGGTGATCATCGCGAGTCACGAACGCGCACTGATCGCGGCGTTGGGCAAACCGATCGTCGAACTGTCGCATGGGACCTTGACCCACGGAGTGGGCGATGGCGACGCGGCGTGAACGCGCAACTGACCCATGGGCTGCGGTTGGATCGCCCGGAGCGGCGGCGCGCGTCGGGCGCTGGACGCGCGATCACCGCCGCGTCGCGCACGACAGCCTGATCCACCTCAGCCAGCGCATCGGGACGAGCCTGCTTGTCTGGTTGCTGATCGGCATCGCGCTCGCGCTGCCGGCGGCGTTGTACCTGCTGCAGACGAATCTCGCGTTGATCAGCGATCAGTGGGAGGGCCGGCCGGGAATTTCGGTCTATCTGCGTGTCGACGCCGATGCGGCGCACGGTGCGTCGCTGCGAGACGAACTGGCGCGTGATGCGAAGGTCGAACGCGTCACGCTGATCACCGCCGATGCGGCACTGACGCAGTTCCAGCAGTTCTCCGGCGTCAGCGACGCGCTGGCCCATCTGGGTCGTAATCCACTGCCGGCGTCGTTGCGTGTCGTTTTGAAGGACGGCACCGATCCGGCGGAGTTCGATGTGATGGCGACGCGGTTGCGGGCGCTGGCTGGCGTCGATGAGGTCAGCATCGAGAAGACCTGGCTCGAGCGGGTGCAGGCGATCACGGGAGTGGTGCGGCGATTGGGTTGGATGCTGGCGGCGACGTTCGCACTCGGCGCGGTGCTGGTGACCGCGACGTCGGTGCGCCTGGCGATCGAGTCGAGGCTCGATGAACTGCGGGTAATGAAGCTCGTTGGGGCGACCGATGGATACATCCGCCGTCCGTTTCTCTACTTTGGGTTGTTCTACGGCCTCGGGGGCGGGATTGTCGGTGCGATGTTGATCAGTACTGCGCTCGCGTTCATCGAGGCGCCGCTGGCGACGTTGCTCGGTAGCTACGGCAACGACCTGGAACCGGCAGGACTCGATCCAGTTCTTTTTGTCGGCTTGCTCGCATTCGGCGCGGGGCTCGGGGTAATCGGGGCGCTGCTCGCAGCGCGGCAGCGACTCGCCGATCTAGAGGTCGTCTGAGCGGAACTGCATCTCGCGGAACCGGATCGGTGCTTGGCACTCTAAGACCGAGACTGCTAGAATTCTCGCAGCAATGTTACCGGAGGTAGCAGCGATGAAGACCAATCTGCTTGCGTTCAACAGCCTTTCGCCGGGCGGGGATCTGAATGCCTACGTGCAAACGGTGAGTGGCTTTCCGATCCTGACGGCAGATGAAGAAAAGATCCTGGCTGAGCGCTTCTACTATGAGAACGACCTCGACGCGGCCCGCAAGCTGGTGCTGTGCCACCTGCGCTTCGTCGTGCACATGGCGCGCAGTTACGCCGGTTACGGCCTGTCGCACGGCGACCTGATCCAGGAGGGGAACGTCGGCTTGATGAAGGCCGTCAAGCGCTACAACCCCGAGATCGGGGTGCGACTGGTGTCGTTTGCCGTGCACTGGATCAAGGCGGAGATGCATGAGTTCATTCTGCGCAACTGGCGCATCGTCAAAGTGGCAACGACCAAGGCGCAGCGGAAACTCTTCTTCAACCTGCGGCGCACTAAGAATCGACTTGGCTGGTTGAATCAGGCCGAGACCGAGGCCGTAGCGCGCGACCTTGGCGTCGCCCCGGCGGTCGTTACGCAGATGGAAGGCCGGCTGTCGGCGCACGACATGGCGTTCGATGGCGAATCCGACGACGAAGACGAGGCATGGACGGCCCCGTCGCAGTATCTCGAAGCGGCAGGCGCCGACCCGGCTGACGTCGTCGCCGATCGCGAGCATTCCTCCGCATCGAGCAACAGCCTGGCCCTCGCGCTGCGAAGCCTCGACGCGCGCAGCCGCGACATTCTGGAAAGCCGCTGGCTGACGGACGAAAAGGCAACGCTGCACGAACTGGCCGCGCGCTACGACGTGTCCGCAGAGCGCATCCGTCAGTTGGAACAGAACGCGATGAAGAAGATGAAAAACGCGATGCAAGACACCGTCGTCGCCGTCTGATCGCCTCGGTTCCGGGTTTAAGTTAACGTGGCCCAAACACCTGGCTCGGGTGGCGCGTGCAATTCGCTCGTCTTTATCTTGCGCTGGGCGCCATCAGCTGCGGCGTTGCGGTCGTCCTCGGTGCGTTCGCCGCGCACGCCTTGAAGGCGCGCCTCGATGCCGCTGCGCTCGGCGCGTTCCAGACCGGTGTGACATACCAGTTCCTGCACGGTCTCGCGTTATGTGTGCTGGCGCTGTGGCTGCTGAAGCTCGATCGAGTCGTCACGTTCGCTGATCCCGCCGCGATCGCTGGAATCGCCTTCATCGTCGGGATCGTCTGTTTCTCCGGCAGCCTGTACGGTTTGAGCCTTGGCGCGCCACGGTGGCTGGGACCCGTCACGCCGTTGGGTGGTCTGGCGTTGACCGTGGGTTGGACGGCGTTCGCGTGGAGCGCATGGCGCAGCTGATCCGGAGCCGGGTCTACATTCGACGCCAGGGGCGAATGACGCGCGCACAGGCTCGAGCAATACAGACGTTGCTCGAGCGCTATCAGATTTCGAGCGGTGCAGGCGAGCCGTCCTGGGTCGCCCTTTTTGGCCGGGAAGCTCCGCTGGCCCTCGAGGTGGGGTTTGGAATGGGCCACGCATTGCTTGCGACCGCGCAACGCCACCCAGATTGGAATTGCGTCGGCATCGAGGTGTATCGGCCGGGAATCGGTGCGTTACTCAACGCAATCGACGCGGCGCGGCTGCCGAACGTTCGCGTCATCGAAGGTGATGCGCGCGAGGCGCTCGCCAACCTGTTCGGTGCAGGCGCGCTGCACCGCGTGATGGTGTTCTTTCCGGACCCCTGGCCCAAATCGAAACATCACAAACGCCGACTCATCAACGCGGAATTCGCCGCGTTGGTCGCGAGCCGCCTCGCGCCGGACGGTCAACTTCAGCTCGCCACGGATTGGGAGCATTACGCTTTCGCGATGCGAACGGTGCTCGACGCCGAGCCGGGTCTCGAGAACCTGTCAGGCACCGGCAATTTTGCGGCACGCAGTGACGAGCGCCCGGTGACTCGATTCGAAGCCCGCGGCGTGCGGCTGGGTCATCTCGTCTGGGATCTGGCCTATCGGCCGCGTCAGAGGAACTCGCTGACCACAGAATCGAGGTAGCGCAGGCCCAACGGCGTCACCGCGAGGCGGTCGCCACGCATCAGTCCAAGCGCCTGCTGGCGTTGCCACTGTGCGGCGATCGTCGCGGTCGCAAGACCGGTGCGCGAATGGAAGAGCGACTCAGCAACGCCGTTATGCAGGCGCAATGCGTTGAGCAGGAACTCGCCCGGCAGCGCCGCGCTTGGAATCAGCGCCTGCGTGCGCAACTCGGTCGCGGGCATTGCGAGGTACCGCGCCGGCGCCAGCGGTTTGCTCGTGCGCGTCACCTCATTGCGCGACGCAAAGCTCAGCTTCCCGTGCGCGCCGGCGCCGATCCCGACGTAGTCGCCAAACGTCCAGTAGTTGAGATTGTGGCGCGCTTCGTGGCGCGGGCGACTGAACGCCGAAACCTCGTAGCGCGAAAAGCCGGCCGCGTCGAGTATGGCAAGACCCGCCGCTTCGATCTCGGAAAGAGCGTCCTCGTCAGGCAAAAGCGGCGGGTGCAGCGCGAATTCGGTACGCGGCTCGATCGTCAGCTGATACCAGGAGATGTGCGAGACACCAAGGGCGATTGCGTGCTGCAGATCCGACGCGGCGGCCGCAACCGTCTGCGCGGGCAGTCCGTGCATCAAGTCGAGATTGATGCGCTCGAATCCGGCATTCACCGCGGCTGAGACCGCTCGTTGGGTGTCATCCGCGTCGTGTATTCGCCCGAGCGTCGCCAAGTGGGCGGGGTCGAACGACTGCGCGCCGATCGACAGGCGATTGATGCCGGCATTGCGGTAATCGACGAAATTTCTCGCGTCGATAGCACCCGGATTCGCCTCGAGGGTGACCTCCGCATCCCGGCTGACTTCAACGCGCGCGCGAACACCCGCGAGCAGCGCGGCAATAGTGGGGCCGGAGATCAGGCTCGGCGTACCGCCACCGATGAAGATGGACTCGATGCGACGCTCGTCGAGAAGTTCAACATCGTGCTCGAGATCGCGCAGCAGTTGTTCGAGATACGCAGTCTCGGGAAGCGGGCCCTTTGCGGGATGCGAGTTGAAATCGCAGTACGGGCATTTGCGCGCGCACCACGGAAAGTGGATATACAGCGACAGCGGTGGCGTCTCCATCATCCGCGGGCGCGCAACTCAGGCAACGTACGGATCGATTCGACGAGCGCGGCGGCCGCCTTGCCTCGATGGCTCTGTTGATTCTTGAGCGCGGCGGGCAGTTCCGCAGCGGTGCGGTCGAACCCGTCGACGAGGAAATGCGGGTCGTAACCAAAGCCGCCGCTGCCGCGTGCCGCGTCGATGATTCGACCGTTCCAGGTGGCGGTTGCAATCAATGGTGCGGGGTCGGTGGCGCTGCGCATGAAGACGAGCGCGCAATAGAAGTAGGCGAAACGATCCTCGCGGCCTTCGAGTGCTGCGATCAGCTTACGATTGTTGGCGCCTGCATTCGCGTCGGTTCCGGCGTAGCGTGCAGAAAACACGCCCGGTGCGTCCGCGAGCGCGCGGACCACGAGTCCCGAGTCATCGGCGATCGCGCACCACCCCGTTGCGGCGGCGGCGTGACGCGCCTTGATCAGCGCATTCTCGATGAAAGTCGTGGCCGTCTCGTCCGCGTCGGACACGCCGAGTTGCTGCTGCGGGGACAGCGATACGCCCAACGGCGACAACAGTACCGTCAACTCGGCGAGCTTCCCCGGGTTGCTGCTCGCGAGCACGACGTTCATCTGGGCGCTTCGACATACATCGTTTGCTGGAATTCGAGTTTCAGCGGCGCTCGATCCGGCACGCTCACGGTCAAATCGAAACGCAGAACATCACGATCGGTGTAGCGGAGCGGCGCGATGTAGTAGATCGCGTCGCCCTCTCGAATCGTCGAAAACTCGAGCGGCGCGCGCTGGCTCAACAAGTTGATCGTCACACCAGAGACGTCACCCAACAGCGCAACACCGTTGCGATCCAGTACTGACAGGTTGACGATGGCGCGATCGCCGCTTCGAACGACACCGTAGCGCGCCGCAACGTCGCCTTCCAGGAACAACGTGTTGACGACGACATAGTGAACCTCGATATCGCCGAAGGTTTTGAATTGATCCGCTGCAACAGGAATACCAAACACAAGCATCGCAATCGCGGTCATCCGTCGAGTCATCGTGGTCGTCCGAGGTGGTAGAACGCAGTCGCGCCAAATAGATTCGGAAACAGATTTACGAGCGGATGGTTTGTATACTCGCTCGTGAAGACGACGCGATTGATCACATTCAAGCGTTTTGTTGCACACAGCGCCTCGAAATCGGCGAGTGTACACAGATGGATGTTCGGCGTGTCGTACCAACGGTGTGGCAGATGCTTCGAGACCGGCATCAATCCACGGGCGGACACTTGTAGCCGGCAGCGCCAATGCGCGAAGTTGGGAAACGTGACGACGCATTCGCGGCCGATGCGCAACATCTCATCGATCATGCTGTCAGGGCGTTTGACGCTCTGCAGCGTGTCGGACATCACGACCAGGTCGAAACTGTCCGACGGAAAGTTGGTCAGGCCCTGATCGAGGTCCTGTTCGATGACGTTGACGCCCGCGGTTACACAACACGTGATCATGTCCTTGTCGATCTCGAGGCCGTAACCGTTGACGCCCTTGACGCGCTTCAGATGCGCGAGCAGC
>CAYUMA010000593.1:0-3827 GCA_964445675.1 uncultured Pseudomonadales bacterium
CTTCGCGCGTGCCGGATTGTCGGGCGACTTGCCTACACTTACCTCGCAGGACGTCCGCTGCCTACGTCGCCGCATCGGTATTCCAATCAGTCAGCCGAAGGATTGGTTGCGATGTTGCGTGAAGGTCCGCGAAACCATATCGATGATTGAGGCCGACGGTTGGATTCTCGTTAGAACGCGCGGCAGCCACCGTCAGTTCCGCCATCCGACGGAACCCCGTACAGTCACGATCGCCGGGAAATTGAGCGTCGACATGCCGCGTGGAACGGTAAAGAGCGTGCTCAAACAGGCTGGGTTGCAGGAGTGAAGCGATGCGATATCTCGTAGTCCTCGAGCGAGAGGAAACCGGCTGGGGCGCGCACGTTCCGGATCTGCCCGGCTACGTGGCTGTGGCCGAGACCCGTGAAGAAGCTGTTGAACTCATTCGCGACGCGATCGACTTTCATCTCGATGGCCTCAAGCGCGCCGGCAGCGCAATTCCGAAGCCGTCTTCGGACAGTATGTTCGTGGAGATTGCGGCCGCCTGAAGACCTCTTGGTTCAGGCCGCTTCGATCGGGCGCCGCCTGACGTCTTGGGCGATCTGCTCGCCCGCCCGAGCGCGCAGCACTTCGATGTCGAAGTGCGATTGCAAGTTCAGCCAGAACTGCGGTGTCGTGCCGAAGTACAGCGATAGTCGCAGCGCCGTGTCCGCGCTGATGCCGCGTGCGCCGTTGACGATTTCGTTGATGCGTCGCGGTGGCACTGCGGTGTCTTTGGCCAATCGGTATTGGCTGATCCGATAGGGCTCCAGGAAATCCGTGCGCAGGATCTCCCCGGGATGAATCAATGGGACCTCGCGGGTCGCTTTGCGCCGACTACGAGTTCGTTTCTTGGCGGCCATCCTCAGTTTGTCCAGCTAGTGGTAATCAACGATCTCGACCTCGTGAACACCATCGTCCCGCCACTCGAAGCAGATCCGCACTGCCACCTTCTGCAACTCGAGCGACCACTTTCGCGAGCGGGTGCCGTGTTCGAAGAGCGCGCGCACATCGCGGTCCCGATAGTTTCTGATCAGGTGGGCACGCTATCGCTCGCCACTAATAACGTCAAACGTTACTAGCGCGACTGCGGCGGCGGTGCAGGTGATCGCAGCTGCACGACACGTGATACCGGTGGATCGATGTGTAGGACATTGCCGAGACTGGACATGCTTCATGACGAATCTCTATACATGTGCTGATCAATCACGCCGCTTGCAACGATCCGCCTGGTCCTGGAACGTTGCTCCCTCAACATTTCTTCAGCGAGCTTGTCGAATGCGCATCTTTGGCATTGATATGACGAGCGCACCTTCGTCAAGGAAACCGATCACCTGCGCAGAGCTGTCGTGCAACGGTGATCTGCTCGCGTTTGTCGCCATCCATCGATGGCGGTCGTTTGATCCGTTTGACGCACACCTGCATTCGCCTGGTCCATGGGTCACAGGGGTCGACGCTCCGTTTGCGCAGTCACGGACTCTGGTTGAGAACCTCGAGTGGCCAGAGTCGTGGTCGGGCTACGTCGAGCGCGTCGGCGCGATGAGTAAAAAGGAATTTCGCGCGACGCTTGATGCGTACAAGGCCGAGCGCCCCGATGGTCAGAAGCATCACAAACGCGTGTGCGACGCGCGAGCACGTTCGCAGAGTCCGCAAACGACGAGCTACACACCCGTTGGCCTGATGTTCTATGAGGTGGCTCCACGACTTTTGCGTTCTCCCGTACGCCTGCCGCACCTGCGGGAGTTGGACGAGGAGCGAATCGTTCTGGAGGCGTATCCCGGAGTCATGGTGCGATCGCTCATCGGACCGCGCACATACAAAAGTGACACCAAGAAGAATCAGACACCCGATCGCGCGCGAGCACGCAAAGATGTCCTGAGGACGCTCGTTTCTCACGCATGCAAGACCGTTTATGGATTTCAGCTCGACGCGCCAATGAGTCTCGCGGACGACCCGACGGGCGACGACCTCGACGCGCTGCTCTGTGCGGTTCAAGCCGCGTGGGGTTGGAGTGGTCGCAACTCAGGTTTCGGCGCACCCGGTGATGTGGATCCGTTGGAGGGATGGATCTGCGATCCTGCGTTGCTCGCTTCAAGCGCCAACCAACTCAATGGACCGCGACGGACGACGCGGTCTGATTTCTCACGTAGCACCACGCCAATTGTGTAGCTTCATCGACATCTGGACAAAACGTTGGTGCTGAAATGAGAGACTTCGATCTGCTGGAGGTTGTCTGCAGACGGAGCGAAGTGGATGAGCAAACGCGAACATCGACGATTTACGGCGGAACAGAAACTGCAGATTTTGCGTGAGGCGGAACAGCCTGGAGTGACGGTGAGCGAGGTGTGTCGACGCAACGGGTTGGCGCCCTCGGTATTTTATCGTTGGCGAGCGGTGGCACAGAGCGGCTCGGCCATTGCACTGAAACGGGATGCGAAACGCCTGCCGGGTAAAAGTGATCTGGAGGCAAGGCGCGAAGCGGAGCTGGTGCGGATGCGAGCAGTGATTGCGGAGATCACGGCGGAGAATCTGGAGCTTAAAAAAAAGATCTGAGGTTGGACGAGTTGTCTCGAGTACCGGCGGAGAGCAAAGCGGCAGTGTTACAGATCGTGGTGCAAACAAAACGACGTTCAGGTTGGCCGGCGCAGCGCACGCTCGCAGCGTTGGGTGTGCCACCCAGCGTGTACTACGGTTGGCGCCGACGCGAGTGTTTGCACGATCGACCCGGTGTGCCGTGTCGGGTGTACGAAGTGCTGCCCGAGGAGCGTGCTGCGATCTGTCGATCTGCGCTTTTGCATCCGAAGATCGGCTATCGCAAGTTGACTTGGATGATGATCGATGCGGGGATCGCCTGCGTCGGGGAAAGCACGGTTTATCGGGTGTTGAGCGATGCGGATCTGTTGTCGCGCTGGAAACGTTCAGAACGGTCGAGCGGTGAATACCACTTTCGCCCGGCGGCGCCGAATGAGCAGTGGCATACGGATGTGATGTACGTGTGGGTCGCCGCACGCTTCTACTTCCTGGTGAGTTTTGTCGATGCCTACAGTCGTTACATCGTGCACCACAAGCTACTGATGAGCCTCGACGGCAAATCAGTTGCGACAGAACTGCAGGCGGCACTCGAGACAGTGCAGGATGCAAAACCTCGGGTGGTGCACGATCACGGCAGCGAGTTTGTCAATCGCGATGTCGCGGCGGTGATCAAGGCGCACAACCTGATCGATATCAAGACGCGGCCACGGCATCCGGAATCCAACGGCATTGTTGAACGCTTCAACGGCACCGCACGCGATGAGACCGACAACGACTACGGCAGCAACTATCTGCAAGCCGAAGCGATCATCGGCAAGCTGATGCAGCACTACAACGAGGAACGACTCCACGCCACGCTGGGATACATGACGCCGGCGACGTGGCATCGCGGGCAACCGGAACAGGTTCGACAAGAGCGTGCACGGCGCATCGCTGCAGCCCGTGCACATCGCAAATCAATCAATCAGCAGCGGTTAACCCAGGCAGCCTGAGCAGTGAAAGTCTCCCTTCTGAGCAAAACCGTTTTGTCCAAGTTGACGTGAAGCGCGACAAGCGCCTTCGACTAGTTCGCCGTTGCAGTTGGGACAAACTAGCAGATCAAGTAGTTTCGGGTTACTCAGAGCACTCACGCCAACCTCAGCACGATGACTCTCTCAGTTCGGTTGCTCGCCGGGCAGGAGACGGGCGGACGTGCGGTTAATAAGACTCGACTCCAATCTGCTCGCCCCTTAATTGCTCTGATAGTACTAGTGCGTCCTACGCTTCATGTCTCGGAC
>CAYUMA010000594.1:0-4040 GCA_964445675.1 uncultured Pseudomonadales bacterium
CTCGCGCGCGTCGACCCGGTCTTGCCGCCCGACGCACTCGTCGCTGAGCTCGCGCGGCTGGGTGCGGCACCTGTGCCCGACACCGGCGCGCCGCCGGCTCCTCGCGGCGAGACCCTGCCGCCCCAGTAGCGGCGTTTATGCGGTCTCGGCGAAGCGCGCCACGAGCCGTTCGACTCTGTTCATCCCCTGCGCGGCGACACGCCCGATCGCCCCTTCGGCGATCGGTCCATCGCCGCGCCCGGCCGCGCGATTCACGACGAGACAGACCGCGGCATAGGGCAAGTCGAGTTCGCGTGCAAGGCCGGCCTCGGGCATACCGGTCATGCCGACGATGTCGCACCCATCGCGCCCCATGCGATCGATCTCCGCCGCACTCTCGAGCCGAGGCCCTTGCGTGCAGCCGTACACGCCCGAATCGAACACCGCGCAGTCGAGCTGGAGCGCGGCGGCTGCCGACTGCAATCGATCCCGCAACGTCGCGTCGTACGGCGACGTGAAATCAACGTGCTTGAGCGGCTCTGTGTCCGAAAAGGTGTGTAGTCGGCCCCACGTGTAGTCGATGATCTGGTGCGGGACCACCAGATCGCCGGGCGCCATCGCTTCCGCGATCGAGCCGACCGCATTCGTCGCCAGCACCGCGGTCGCGCCGAGTTCGCGCAGCAGCCACAGGTTCGCGCGAAAGTTGATCCGGTGCGGCGCCAGCCGATGCGGCTGCCCGTGACGCGCGAGGAAGACGACGTCGTGCGCGCCGAGGCGGCCGATTTGCGGTATCGCCGATGCGCGCCCGAACGGGGTCTCGACGCTCGGCGCCGGTCGCGTCACGCCGCCCAGGCGATTCAGTCCCGTCCCACCGATGATTGCCAGCAGCGCCATAGTCAGCTCGTGGTCCAGTTATCAGGTAATGCGTAAATGCCCGCGAGGTTGCGCCAATGGCCGCGGTAATCCATGCCATGGCCGAACAAAAATCGGTTCGGACATTTCAGCGCCGCCTCGTCGACGCGCACCGGTCGTGGGCGCTGGATGTCTTTGTCGACCAGCACGGCCGTCAGCACGTTGGCGGCACCCGACGCGCGCAGCCGTTCCACCACTGCCGCCAGCGTATGCCCTTCGTCGAGCACATCGTCGATGAGCAACACCGTGCGCGCGGTCACCGCAACGCTTGGCGACGCCTGCCACGCGAGCGCCGCGCCGCGCGTCGAGTCGCGATAACGTGTCGCGTGGACGTAGGCCAGCTCCAACGGGAAATGCAGCCGCAACAGCAACTCCGCGGTGAGGATCACACCGCCGTGCATCACGCACATCACAATCGGATGGCTGCCGTCGAGTCGAACCGCGAGCCGCACTGCCAACTGATCGATCGCGCGCTCGACGTCGGCGGCGTCGAACAAACACTCGGCAGCATCACGCGCTGCAAGGATGTCGGCGGAAACGCTGGAGGTTGGACTGGCCATACGGCCGCGATACTAAACCGAGCCCAGTGTCGCGACTCATAGGTTTCACGACACTAGGCAACCGGTCTGCATGCTGTATATAATTCCAGCGACTGTATATCCCAACAGGTACTCCATGCAGGACTTGACCGCTCGCCAGACCCAGGTGCTCGACCTCATTCGTCGCCACATCCAGGACAGCGGCTACCCACCCACCCGCGCGGACATCGCGGCCGAGCTCGGCTTCAAGTCCCCCAATGCGGCCGAAGAACATCTGAAAGCGCTCGCGCGCAAAGGCGCGATCGAGATGATCCCGGGCACCTCGCGCGGGATCCGGCTGCCCGAGCCCGCGGGGCTGCCGATCGTCGGCCGCGTTGCCGCGGGCAGTCCAATCCTCGCGGCGCAACACATCGAAGATGTCTGTCAGCTGCCCGGCAGTTTTTTTCGACCACACGCGGACTACCTGCTGCGTGTGAAGGGCGACAGCATGATCAACGCGGGGATCTTCGACGGTGACCTGCTGGCGGTTCACAAGGCCGACGATGCGCGCGATGGTCAAATCGTCGTCGCGCGGATCGACGACGAAGTCACGGTGAAGCGGTTGCGACGTCCCCGCGGGCGCGGGCGCGTGACACTGTTGGCGGAGAACGATGCGTACGCGCCGATCGAAGTCGACCTGGCGCTACACAGTTTTGCAATCGAGGGCTTGAGCGTCGGCGTGATCCGCCGCCACTGATCAACACCCGATCAGTGGACAACCTCACGCGCGACCGCGTCGTTGGCTTTCACGATCGCCGACATCTTCGCCGCCGCGGCCTCGATCATGGTTTTGCCGACCTGCATCGCGCCGTCGCCGAGTAATGACCGCACCCGGCGTGAGAACTGAATCCGCAGCAACGGCTCTGCGCCATCGTCGGGATCGCGCAGCACGACGTCCCCGTTAGCGAGCTGCACGATCTGGAGCAGCGAGAATGCGTCGCATTGTTTGCCCATTGCGTCCCTCATGACAGCTCAGTTCGGCGCTCGTCTACGCGGCGCACGCTTCGCCTTCGGTTGAGCCTTACTGCCGCGTTTGCCCGGTGTACGCGCGCCGGTCGCTCGGCGAGATGCCTGCGGCGGACGCGCGTTCGAAGGCTCCGCATCAGTGGCCGACCCTTCGACCCAGCGGCCGTCGCGATACAGCGCGCGCCATCCGGTCGGTTTGCCATCGGCTTCACTCGCGACGAACTGCTCGCGCGTCTTGCGGCTGTATTTGATCGCCGCCGGATTGCCGTTGGGATCGGTCTGCGGCGCGTCCAGTAGATAGTGGTGCTTCGGATTGATCGCGCCGCGATGCGGCTTGAGCTCCGCGACGGTCGGCGCGCGCGTTTCGCGGTGTTTTGGAAACTGACTCGCGGCCAGGAAAATCCCAGCGGCGCCGTCGCGCAACACGTAGTGATCATCGACCTTCACACAACGCAGCTCCGGCATCGCTACCGGATCCGATTTCGGTGGCGCCGCTTCACCGTTGCGCAACAGTTTGCGCGTGTTCTTGCAGTTCGTGTTCGAACAGCCGAAGTATTTGCCGAAGCGGCCCGACTTCAGTTGCATATCGGCGCCGCATTTATCGCATTCGATCACCGGGCCGTCGTATCCCTTGATCCGGAACTCGCCTTGCTCGACGAGAAATCCCGGGCAATCCGGGTTGTTGCCGCAGATATACAGTTTGCGGCCTTCGTCGACCAGATAGCTGTCCATCGGGGTCGCGCAGCGCGGGCAGCGGTGTTTGCTGCGCAGGAGCCGCGACTCGGCTTCCGAATCGGCGTCGGTGTCGATGACTTCGTCGCCGTGAACGAGATTCAGCGTGTGCGTACAACGCTCTTTCGGCGGCAGCGCGTAACCCGAGCAGCCGAGGAATACACCCGTGCTGCCGGTGCGGATCTGCATCACGCGACCGCAGACGCTACATGGAATGTCGGTGCTCGTCGGCAGGTTCGGGCGCATGCCGTCGCCGTCGGCTTGCGCGCGATTGAGCTTGCCCGAGAAATCGCCATAAAAGGTGTCTAACACCTCACGCCAGTCCGCGGCGCCGTTGGCGATCTGATCGAGTTCGAGCTCGAGTTGCGCGGTGAATCCGAAGTCGAGCAGATTGTCGAAGTTCTCCACCAATCGATCGGTGACCAGTTCGCCGATCTTCTCCGCATAAAAGCGGCGCGCGTTCAGCGTGACGTAACCACGCTCCTGAATCGTCGAGATGATCGCGGCATAGGTCGAAGGCCGACCAATTCCACGCTTCTCGAGCTCGCGCACGAGACTCGCTTCGCCGAAGCGCGGCGACGGTTTCGTGAAGTGCTGGCGCGGCTCGATCGCCGCGACGTCGAGTATTTCGCCTGTCGCGAAATCGGGCAACGAACGGTCTTCGTCCTTGCGCGGTGCCGCGGGCAATACCCTGGTAAACCCATCGAAGCGCAGGATACGGCCGCGGATGCGCGCCTCGAAGTCCCCGGCCTGCGCGGTCACCGTCGTACTCGTGTATTGCGCCGGCGGCATCTGGCATGCGACGAACTGCCGCCAGATGATCTCGTAGAGTCGCACCGCATCGCCTTCCACGTCGCGCAGCGCCGCCGGCGC
>CAYUMA010000595.1:0-2722 GCA_964445675.1 uncultured Pseudomonadales bacterium
CCTGGCAGCGCCCGGTCAACGCGAGCATGCCTGCCTGGCGCGCGTGCACTTCGGTCTCCTTCACGAGCCGCGTCTTGCCGACACCGGCTTCGCCCGACAGCAGCACGAAGGTGCCCGCACCTTCTTGCGCCCGGTGCACGAGCTCTTTCAGCCGCGCGATCTCGGCAGCGCGGCCGGTGAACGGTGACGCGTCGCGGCTGACGCGGTCGCCGACGGGGCAGAAGCGCCGGATCGCGTCGACGAGCGCTTCCACGGACGTGCCCTGCGACGCGAGGTCGATCGTCTGCGTGCGGCGGAACGCGAGCGGCGGGCGCACCGAGTCGATCGCTACCGGCACGAGAATGCCGCGGTCGAGTCCTTCGGTTGCTTCGGTGCGCACCCAGTCGGAGTCGACCGAGTGCGTCGACCACACTACGACGATGCACTTCGCTTCGTCGATTGCACTCTCGATCTCGCGATCGAAGGACGTGCCGGCATCGATGTGGCGATCCCACCACACCGTCCAGCCGCGCCGTTCGATCGCTTCGACGAGCGGCGCGACGCGGGCGCGGTCGGTTGACGAATAGGAAACGAAGACGTCCGGCACGGTATTGATCGCAGCGGGCAAGGGCTCGGACCTTAGCGCGCCGCGCGGTGCGCCTCAACCCATCAGTGGTGTCGCTGTGCAGAAGCGGTCGTGCTCCGGCGCGCTGTGTACACTTCGAGGCCAGCAGGGGGAGGAAACCACGATGCGCGAACCGGCGACGCTGCGGCCCGGCAGGCCCGAAGACGTCGGCATGGACCCCGCGCGCATCGAACTGATTCGCTCGCGCGCACGCGGCTGGGTCGCCAACGGCGATACACCGTCGCTCGTTTTGCTCGTTGCGCGCAAAGGCGTGGTCGTTCTGGAGGAGGCGTACGGCATCCTGCGCCCGTCCGACAATGCGCCGCTGCGGACGGATTCGATCTTTCCGGTCATGTCGGTCAGCAAGCCATTTACGGCTGCTGCGGTGATGTGCCTGGTCGAAGATGGTCTTTTGTCGCTCAAACATCCGATCACCGACTATCTGCCGGAGATCACTACGCCGGGCGCCGACCAGGTTCTGATCGCGGACCTGTTGACACATATGTCGGGGTACGACGACACGGTCGTGTATGCACACGCAAATGCCTGCTTCGAGGCGAAGCAACGGCGCCTGGATACAGCGCCGGGCCAGCACCCACTGACCAGCAGCCTGATCCGATGGGCGAGCGACGCGCCGCTGACGGGAAGTCCGGGCGAAGCGATGGTGTACTGCAATTTCGGCTACGAGCTTCTGGCGGACATCGTCCGGCGGGTCAGCGGTTGGCCGTTTGCGCAGTTCGTCCATTCGCGGATCTTCGCCCCGTTAGGGATGAAGGACAGTGCGTTTGTTCTGACGCCGAGTGCACGTGGGCGCCGCGTACTTCGGCGACCAGATTATCCCGGCGCGCAGTCGCACCCGTTCTTTCCTGCCGTCGATAGCGAGGAATTGGATGCATGGGATTCCGGCGGCGGTGGTTTGAAAACTACGGCGAAGGGGATCGCTGAATTCGGCCAGATGTTGCTCGACGGCGGCACCTATCGCGGACAGCGTGTATTGAGTCGTGCCTCGGTGGCCGCCATGACTACGCCACAACTCGCGCCTGCGACGCGCTCGTATTTCTCCATGGCCGATCCGGATACCGGCACACGGGTCGAAATCCCCATTCGCGGCGGCAATTATGGGTACGGCCTCTTCATCCTTACACGCGACGATCGCACGGCGTACTTCAACGGTAGTCTTGCTTCACCGCGGACGTTTTCGCATAGCGGTCACTACGGCTCCAACTTCTGGGTCGATCCCGACGCGGAACTGGTGGGTGTTTATCTGTCGGTGATGCCGGCATATCGCCGCGTCGCCGAAATCTTTTGGCACTGCGATCACTTCCAGGACATGGTGCACGCGGCAATCCTGGACTGAACCGGAGAACCTTGGATGCATGAACCGACCACGTTGAGGCGTGGCAAACCCGAAGACGTCGGCATGGACCCCCGCGCGCATCGAATTGATCCGCGAGCGCGCACGCGGCTGGATCGCCAACGGGGATACTCCGTCGCTCGTACTGCTCGTTGCGCGCAAAGGCGTGATCGTGCTCGAGGAGGCGTACGGGATTCTGCGGCCGACCGACAATGCGCCGCTGCAGACCGATTCCATCTTCCCCATTATGTCGATGAGCAAACCGATCACGGCGGCGGCCGTGATGTGTCTCGTCGAAGATGGCCTGCTGTCGTTGAAGCATCCGATCACGGACTACGTTTCCGAGATCACGACTCCGGGTGCCGATCAGGTACTGATCGCCGACTTGCTGACGCACACGTCGGGATATGACTACGCCGCGGCCGGTGCTGCATCGACTGCAAAAGATGTCGCGATATTCGCTCAGATGCTGCTGAATGGCGGCGGCTATGGCGGACATCGAGTATTGAGCCGCGCCTCGGTCGTGGCGATGACGGCGCCGCAGCTCGCACCGGGCACGCGTTCATATTTCTCGAGGGTCAAACGCCGTACGGGAGAGCGCGTGGAAGTCCCGATTCGCGGCGGCAACTATGGGTATGGCCTCTTCATCGTCACGCCGGACGATCGAACGGCGTACATGAACGGCAGTCTCGTCTCGCCCAGGACGTATTCACACATGGGTCATTTCTATCCAATTTCTGGGTCGATCCGGATGCCGAGCTCGC
>CAYUMA010000596.1:0-4572 GCA_964445675.1 uncultured Pseudomonadales bacterium
ACGCAACTCGATGCCGCGCTCGAGGCAGAACTGAAGTAGCGGTAGCACCTGATCCAGGTTCGCGTGCCGCATCGGCACCATGTTCATCTTCAGCCGCACACCCGCGGCGAGCATCCGTTCGATGCCGCGCAGCACGGTCGCCAGGTCGCCACCGCGCGCGATCTTCGCAAACGCAAGCGGATTCAACGTGTCGAGGCTCACGTTCAGGCGCTTGATTCCCGACGCGAGAATCAGGTCCGCTTTACGCTCGAGCAATTGGCCATTCGTCGTAATCGACACATCGCGCAGCGGCTGCTGCATGACGGCGGGCAAAAACTGGTCGAACTTCGGCGACACCATCGGCTCACCGCCGGTGATCCGCAGCTTTTCGATCCCGGCCGCCGCCACCAGGAGCTCGACGGCACGAATCATCTGCGCCGCCGACAACTCGTCCTCGGCCGCGACCAGCCGCTTGCCGTTCGGCACGCAGTACTCGCAGGCATAGTTGCACGCTGCGGTGAGGCTCACTCGCAGATTGCGAAATCGCCGGCCTCGTGAATCAACGATCATTCGATGTCTCGGTTGGCGTTGACCGCAGGAACCGTCCATGCGGCGTCGAACGCCAATACTACAGGATCGATTCGCGCCAGGCGCGGGCGCTGCGGGCGTCTCGGCGGGCATCGCACGGCGATGAAGGACCGGGTTGCGCTGCTCAGTTCAGCGGTCTTTTTCGGCGCCTGACATCAGAAAAGGGAACCAGTTCTCCGGTGTGAAACCGGAAATCCGATTTACTTCGATCGCCATCGCGAAGTCTCCCCCCAATGACGCTCGCGACGGAAGGAATGGCCAGACCTCCTCCCCATGGCCGACCATTCCGACATGTGTGACTCCTAGTGGATTGACCCGGCCTAAAACGCCGGGTCTTTTTTTGCAGTGGCGCTCGCGGGATTTGACGGCCGTTCAGCTGGCAGTCCGTTTGGGGCTGTGGTGCCCGCGGCTGGCGCGACTCTGAAAACCTGTTAGGCCTGCTGCGATCGCTGTTCGAGTGACGCGAGCAACTTGTCCACGAAGTCGTGCACCCAGAACACGCGGTTCGACCCCTTCACCAGCACGACGTCGCCGGGCTCGAGTTCCGCGACGATGTCGCGGAGCGCCAGCGAATCTGCGGTCTCCGCATACGCGAGTCGTTGCGCCATCGGCAGCACATCCCACAGCGCTCGCATGCCGGCGCCGACGCACGCGATCCGGGAAATACCTTCGCACTGCTGCGCGAGTTGCCGATGGTATTCCTCGCTCCCGGCGCCGAGTTCGCGCATTTCACCGAGGATCGCCACCGTGCGCCGCGCCGGCTCACCCGCGAGGCCGCGCAATGCCGCGGCCATGCTCGTCGGATTCGCGTTGTAGCTGTCGTCGATGATGCCGACGCCGCCGACTGAAACACGCGAGCCGCGGCCGCGTGGCACCACCGCGTCGGGCAACGCCAACGCCGGCTCGACCGATCGCTCCGCGGCAAGCAGGCACGCGAGCACCGCCGCCAGCGACAGCGCGCGGTGCATGCCGCCGCCCGGCACATACCCGGTCAACGTCCGATCGCGAATTCGATAGGTTGCAATGCGTGTAGCCGCCGCGTAGGCGCTGAGCGAGACGTCGGCAGCACTCGATGCCCCGAACGTCACTTTGCGTGTCGTCGCCGGGAGCTCCCGCGCATCGAGGTCATCCGGCAACACGGCAACGCCGCCGTCGATCAAGCCGGCGGTGATGCTGAGCTTCTCGCGGCGCAGCGCATCGAGCGAGGCGAAGTACTGCAGGTGTGCCGGGCGGACGTTGAGCACCAGCGCAACCGATGGTGCAACCAGCCGGGCCAGCGGCTCGATTTCACCGGGACGGTTCGTGCCAATTTCGAGCACGGCGGCCGCCGCGGACGTGGGCGTACGCGCCAGCGACAGCGGTACGCCCCAGAAATTGTTGAGGCTGCCCGTCGCCGGTTTACACCCGAGCGCGGCCGCGAGGAACGAGCGAACGGTGGTCTTACCGCTGCTTCCTGTGATCGCGATCACAGGCTTGCGGAAGCGCCGCCGCGCCGCGCGGCCGAGCGACCACAATCCGTCCAACGTGTCTGCCACGCGAAGTTCCGGCAGGTCGGAAGCAGTGGCTTGGTGTGTCAACGCACCGACCGCGCCGCGTGCCCGTGCGGCAGCGATGAAATCATGTCCGTCGCGGTCGCTGCGGCTATCGGTGTTGAAGCGCGGTCCGGGATCACCGCGCAACGCGACGAACAGATCGCCCTTCTGCAATGTCCGCGTGTCGATGCTGATACCAAACACATCCGGTCCATCCGCCTCAGGCGCCCCGACCGCTGCGCACGCATGACGCCATCGCCAAACGACTTCACTATGCCTCTCGTCCATTCCGATACGGTCCCGCGTGCGCATTTTTGAGGATAGGTTCGAGTTGAGCATAGCGCGCACACCTGCTCAAGCATTGTCGCACTGCGCGTTTTCCGAGCGTCGCGCTTTCAATTCTCGGCCGATGCCGGGACAATCGCGGCCTGCTCGATTCAGGAAAACCAATGGCTGGGGAATCGTCGGTTCGGCGCCTGCTGCGTGGTCTCGGCAATGCACTGACCACCGCGCGTGTGTTCACCGCCAACGCGCTGTTCGTCGTGTTCGTGCTCATCGTCGTTGGCGTGCTGGTATCGGGCGGTGCCACGCTGACGGTGCCGGAGAACGCGGCGCTCGTCATCGCGCCAGAAGGCACAATCGTCGAGCAGATGACCCAGTCGGCACCGTTCGAAGCATTGATCGGCGGCGAAGACATTGCGGGCGAGACGCGTTATCAGGACTTGATCGACGTATTGACGATGGCAAAAGACGATGCGCGCATCGCCGTCATCGTGCTCGATCTCGAGCATTTGACGGGCATCAGCGCCGCGCACCTCGCCGGCTTCGGCGATGCGTTGTCGGCGGCGAAAACGGCCGGCAAAGAGATCGTCGCGGTGGGCGACTATTACACGCAGGGTCAGTACTACCTCGCGTCGTTCGCCGACAGCATCTATATGCACACGATGGGACAGGTCCTGCTGACCGGGTTCGGCTCTTATCAGAGTTACTTCAAGGAACTGCTGGATCGCCTCAAGGTCAACGTGCACGTGTATCGCGTCGGCAGCTACAAGGCCGCGGTCGAACCGTACACGCGCTCTGACATGTCGCCAGAGGCGCGTGAAGCGAACCGCGCGATGATCGACGAACTGTGGCAGGACTACATCGCCAAGGTCGCTGCGAACCGGAAGATGCCGCTCGAGCAAGTCAACGAATACGTCAACCATTTCGAAACAGTCCTGCAAGCCGCCGGCGGTGACATGGCCAAGGCCGCGCTCGAGCATGGCTTGGTAGACGCATTGATGTCGCGCGACGAAATGCGCGCGCGGTTGATCGAGAAAGTCGGCGAAGACGAAAGTTCGTTCCGTCAGATCAGCGCTCCGGATTACCTGCGCGCGACGCGGACTCCGCAGACACCGGGCGCCGATCAGGTCGGGGTCATCGTCGCCAGCGGCATGATTCTGTCGGGTGAGCAACCGCGCGGGCGGATCGGTGCCGACAGCCTCACCGAATTGATCCGCAGCGCGCGCAAGGAACCCAACGTCAAAGCCGTCGTACTGCGCGTCGACTCACCGGGCGGCCTCGTGATCTCGTCAGAGGTGATCCGGCAGGAGGTCGAACAACTCCAGGCAGCCGGTAAGCCGGTCGTCGTTTCGATGGCGGGCGTCGCCGCGTCAGGTGGTTATTGGATATCGGCGACGGCCGATGAAATCTGGGCGGCCCCGACGACCGTCACCGGGTCGATCGGCATCTTCGGTATGGTGCCCACATTCGAAAACAGCCTCGCAGCGATCGGTGTCAAACGCGACGGCGTCGGGTCGGCGCCGCTCGCAGGTGCACTCGATCCGTTCGGCGGCATCTCCGACCCGATGGGTCGTATTCTGCAGGCCAACGTGGAGTCGGGGTATCGGGGTTTCCTCGCACTCGTGGCGCGCGGGCGCGACATGGTGCCGGAGGAGGTTGACAAGATCGGCCAGGGGCGCGTCTGGACGGGGCGCAAAGCGCTCGAACTGGGGCTGGTTGACGCGCTGGGGCAGCTGCCCGACGCGGTGGCGGCCGCCGCGCGACGCGCCGGCATCACCGACTACGAAGTGCGTTTCATCGAGAAGCCGCTCTCCGCGCGTGAACAACTGCTGCAACAGCTCGCCGACGGTCTCGGCTTTGCGTCGAGCGCGCGTTTCCCCGCGCCGTGGACCGAGTTGGCCCGCGAGTTCGTGGATCTGACGCGCGTCGACAACGGCCCGCACACGTACGCGCTCTGCGATGCCTGCAACCTGGTCTTCTGACGAGATCCATCGCGTCTCTTGACGAGATCTTTGCGGCAGTCACCAGCGGTAAGCGTCCTTCATGATGAAGTAGATGCGGTTCTGTTCGATCACGCCGTGGACCCGTTCCGATCCCGGGCCGCGCGCGTAAACCGGAACGTCTTCGCCGCCATGGGTCTCCGCGAGTCCCGGAACCGCGGCTTCCTGCAGGTAGTTCGCCGCGGTCGTAT
>CAYUMA010000597.1:0-2420 GCA_964445675.1 uncultured Pseudomonadales bacterium
GCGATCGCGACCGGGTCGTCGAAGATCGCGGTGGCGCGCGTCGCGACATCGTATGGCCGCCAGTCGGAGAGCGCGTCGGTGCGAGGATCGCCGCTCGATGCGAACGCAAGCCACGCATCCTGCACGTGAGCCGCCAGGCGATCGGCCGCGGCGCCGCTGCCGAAGAATTCGGCGCTGCCTTCGGTGTGAGCGTGCGTGGCGAACACGAAGCCGATGTCGATGGCGTGCGGTGATCCGAGCGCGCCGCCGTCCCACGGCGACTCCCACTCGAAGAGGTATTGATAGGCGCGCTGACCGCGTGCCTCGAGCGCTTCGGCAAGGCGCACGCCTGGAATGCGGAACACGCGGTCCGTCTCGATTGCGGCGAACAGCGACGCGTGATCGACACTGTCGCCGCGCGCCGCGCGCGCGTCGCGATAACATTCGATGACGCGCTCCGCTTCGGGTACGTGGCGGCCGACCCGCTTCGCAAGACCTGCATCGTCGAGTTCATCTATTGCGAATCCCGGCATCGAGGTGAACAAACGCCATTCGTCGCGCGTCGCGCCGACCAGCACCGGCACCCCGTCGGCGGAGCCGCGCTTCACGGCCTCGATCGGCAGGTCCGACAACAACGTGCCATCGATGCACGGCCCGAAGATCATGCCGCCCTCGGCCATGCCGTGCATTGCAGCGGTGGTGATCAGTTGCTCCGGCTCGAGTTTCATCAAGCGATCCACGGCGTCATTGGCGGAGAAGCCGAGTCGATCGATCAGACCCTGGGCGATCTGTGACGAGCGCGCGGCCGTATGCGCAGTGCTGCTCGCGCCGCTTTGTGGAATTGCGCGGTGGAACAAACCTTTCGCTGGCGCAAACGCCAGCAGCGCGCCGACGCTCATCCCGCCGGCGGATTCACCGAAGATCGTCACGCGGCGTGGATCGCCGCCGAACCGTTCGATGTTGTCGCGCACCCATTCGAGCGCCTTCACCTGATCGAGCAGTCCTTCGTTGCCGGTCGCGGGAATGCGCCCCCCAGTGACCTCGTTCAGATTCAGGAAACCGAGCGCGCCGAGGCGATAGTTGATGGTCACAACCACCGCATCGCCGCGGCGCGCCAGCGCACTACCGTCCTACATCGGCGTGCCGCCCGTGCCGGCGGTGAACCCGCCACCGTGAATCCATACCAGCACCGGGCGCTTGCGCGAATCGATACCGGGCGTCCAGACGTTCAGATACAGACAGTCTTCATCACGATTGCCGGCCCCGCTCGAGTTGAACGCAAAGCTGAGTGGCCCGACTCCGTCCATCATGATCTGCCACGCCTGGCGCCCGAAGCCGTCGGCTTTGCGCACGCCGGACCACGGCTGCGGCGGCTCCGGCGCGCGCCAGCGTTTTGCACCGACGGGTGGCGCCGCAAACGGAATACCGAGAAATGCGTGCAATCCGTCCTGCCGCAGTCCTTCCAACTTGCCGTCGCGCGTATTGACGATGGTCATTGTGTGCCCCCGCAGTTGTTTCAAGTGTTAGACGGCGAGGCTAGCACGATCGCCGGCACCCCGGCAGTCGATCAGGAGACCCGCTATAACCATGACGCCGCCTGTAGGAGCGATCTCCAGATCGCGATGATCGGAGCCATCGCGATCGGTCATCGCGATCTGGAGATCGCTCCTACACGCTATATCGCACCTCAATTATCTCGTTGGTAGTTGCGGCGCAGTCACACCCTTCTCGCATTTCCGCCACCCGTCGACCGACTACGGCATGGCCGACGACAACAACGACGGCCGACTGGATGTCAACGCATTCTCGATGGCAATGGCCTCGACTCATTCGGAACACTCCACGTGGTCATCGCAGAGCTCGAGCTCGTCAATGAGCAAGCCATCCGACCCGCACAAGATGCCGCAATAAAAGCAGGACCACCGAGACACGGCACCTTCCGGTGGCGGATCATCGGATCCTTACCAATCACTGGATCACCGCATGACCGTAATTCGGATCACGCGTAATCACCGGCTGCCACGCGCTGAGCTGCGCGCGCAGATCGAACCTCTGGCGCGCGAGATAGAGGAGAGGCTACACGCGCGATGTCGCTGGGACGGCGACACCGCGCACTTCTCTCGTAGGGGTGCGAGCGGCACCATCAAGCTGGACGACGAATGCATCGCGATCGAGATCGCGCTGGGCCTCGTGTTGTCCCCGCTGAAATCCGGTGTTGAACAAACGGTGAACGAACGGCTCGACGAGCTGCTCGCGTAGGCGTGCGGCCGACGATCTCGAAGCGTTAGATATGCGTCCGTGAGCGCAGCGTTCCCACGCGGATCGCTATCGAGTTCGTCAGGGCAACTTCAGGGTCGTCTATCTGATCGACGACGAACGTCGTGAGGTCACCGTCTTCAAGATCGGCGACCGCAAGGATGTCTATCGCTGAACTGCTCGTT
>CAYUMA010000598.1:0-1900 GCA_964445675.1 uncultured Pseudomonadales bacterium
AAGGATGGGAATTGAGGTCAAAGAACCTCGATACAGACTCGAAAAGACCCGAATCAGTCGCACAAGCTTCGCCGCACGACAAATTCATTGGAAAATCCCTTGCGAGACTGCATTCGCAGTCAATAATCAGAGCTTCCCTAACTCTAAATGGACGGACATTGTCCGTAAATTTCCGGACCGGCTCGAATTCCACGCTGATTCCTTCGTACCGTCAACGACTTACGTACACGCATTCGCGAGTCCGTGTTAGAACACCGCTGCTTTCCACCTAGCCGGCACAAAGACGGCAACATTCCGCATAGGCCGCCTGAACAGAACCAAATGCCGCTTCGAATCCGTATAGCGCGCGCCGTACGCGTTGGCTGACGCGCAGATGCGACGTTCTCCGCAAACGGCCCAACGCAGGTGCACGTAGCATCGCCGAATCTCCCAACCCGGCTGTCATGCGTCCCTCGTGCGAATAGCCAGCGGTTCAGGCGCCGTCGCTGCCTTTGTCCGTAGCAGAGAACATGTCCCTGGTTGTCGACCACAGAAGACACCCGCGCGCCCCACGCCGTATCGGCGACATCTGCGCGGAAAACCACGCCCCTCGATTTGAGCCTGCGCGCTTCCGCGTCCACATCGTCCGTCGTGAAGTACAAATGGAAGTGATCGGATCGAAACCGATGCCGATTGCGATCTCGGTGCGACTCGATCACGCACGTGTGCGCCGGTGAACTTCTGCAGTGCCTCGGTACCGATGGCGATGCCGACACCGAGCAGCGCGGTGATCGCGACGGTCGCGCCGCGGTGCACGAATCCCGCCAACAACCACGTGACCACTGCGAACCACGTGCCGTGCGTTGCGTCGTGCAGCCCGCTCGATACGCGTGCGGAGCCGGGGAAATCGAGGAGTCGTTGCTGCTGCGCAATGAGCAACACGACCAGCGCCCCCAGCGCCAGTATCAGGTGGAGCCGTCCGGGACGAGTCGGATACACTGCGATGGATTCCTTCAAGCAGGGTGCAAGAGATGAAATTCGATATCGCGATGACCGACGAATTGCTGGCCACAACGCGCGCGGTGCGCAAGCGTCTGGATCTCGATCGCAAGGTGCCGCGCGACGTGATCATGGAGTGCCTGGAACTCGCGGTGCAAGCCCCGACGGGTTCGAACTCGCAAGGGTGGCGCTGGTTGTTCGTCGACGATCCGAAAAAGAAGAAGGCGCTCGCCGATCTGTATCGACGCGGCGGCGAAGGCTATCTGACCACCGCGGGCGAACAAGCAACCGCGACGGGCAATGCGCAGCAACAGCGCGTGTTCAGTTCGGCATTGCACTTGATGGACATCCTGCACCAAGTGCCGGTGCACATGATTCCGTGTGTACAAGGGCGTCCACCCGAAGGTGCGCCGGCCGCGGCGATGGCAGGCTACTTCGGATCCATTTTTCCGGCCGTGTGGAGCTTTCAGCTGGCGCTGCGCGCGCGCGGCCTCGGCTCGGTGCTGACGACGTTGCACTTGCTCTACGAAAAAGAAGCCGCGGAAATCCTCGGCATCCCCGCAAACGTCATGCAGGTTGCGCTGGTGCCGATCGCATACACCAAAGGCACCGATTTCAAACGCGCGGAGCGGCCGGCAGTCGACAAGATCACTCACTGGAACACCTGGTGACATGATCAGCGCGTCGCTCATCGATGCCGACACCTACGAGGTCGTCGTCGACGGCGCGGTCGAAACCGCGCATCGCGTGCGCATGTCGCAGGACTACTATCGCAAGCTCTGCGGCGGCACCGTGACGCACGAATGGGTGCTGATCCAGGCGTTTCAGTTCCTGCTCGAGCGCGAACCCAATACGGCGATCCTGCGCGAGTTCGAACTGCCGTTGATCAACCGCTTCTTCCCCGAATTCGAAGACGCGATGG
>CAYUMA010000599.1:0-3943 GCA_964445675.1 uncultured Pseudomonadales bacterium
CGCGGCGAACTCGAAAAAGACAAATTCGAGGACATCGATCTGCGCACGACCGCCGCCGCCGGTCTTTCGTGGCGCCCGATCAACACGGACGAACGCACCCTGCGGTTCTGGCTCGGTCTTGGCTATCGCCACGAGTCGTTCGACAACAACGTCGACAGCAACAGCTCGGCAACGCTCGACAGCGGCATCGGCCATCGCTGGCTGCTGAAGCCGTGGCTCACGCTGAACAACTCTCTTTCTTATGCGCCGGCAATCGACGATTTCGGCAACTACCTGCTGATCCACGATTCCGCCCTCGAGATGCCGGTTGGCACGAGCAACTGGACCGTGCGTCTGGGGCTGCGCAACGATTACAACAGCGAGCCCGCACCCGGACGCGATGAACTCGACTCGACGTACTACTCGCGCGTGTCGCTGCGCTTCCGGCAGTAGCGCGCAAGCATCGCGCTCTGGAGAGCGCTCCTACAAGCCTGTCAGGTTCAGACGCCGATCTGGCTACGCTCGATCGCGATGAAGTCTTTCCACACCGCGTCCATCGTCGGCTGCCAACGATTCAACACGGGGGAGCGCGCCGCCGCGTCATCGAGACCTCGCACGTGCTTCAGATAGAGGTACATGAACGCCGACACGCGCGCGTTCACAACACAGTGGACCCAGACTTTTTTCCCGTCGAGCGCCTGCATGGCTCCAAAAAAAGTGTGCAGGTCTGCGAGCGTCGGTTTGCTGAATTCGACGGGGATGTGGAAGTAGCTCATGCCGAATCCCGTCACGACGCTGCCTTCATCGGCGATCGCGTGGTCGGACGTCGGTAGCGCCAGATTGACCACGCCCGCGTAACCGGCTTGCGCGATCAGCGCGAATTGTTCGCGTTTGGGTTGCCCCGAGGTTCCCACATCGGGGGTGAGCTGGACGAAATTGGTAATGCCGGCAAGCTCGTTCATGCGTGCGCTCCGCAGTGGTGGAAGCGCACTACTTTACGCAAAACAGCTGTCGGACACCCTAGGTCTGTGCCGCAGCGCACTGTTTCACAGCGCCGCTCGAAAGGGGCCGCCGCCGATGCTCTAAGCTTCCGCCGATGAATAGTTCTCCACAGAACCGTATCGAGGTCCCCGTCGGGAGGCTCGACATCGGCATGTATGTCGCCGAGCTGGACAGGCCCTGGCTCGACACCCCATTTGCATTGCAGGGGTTCTACATCAAGTCGAGGGAAGACGTCGAAACACTCGCCGAGTACTGCGAGTTCGTCTACGTCGATCCGCGTCGCCTGCAACGCGACGCTCTGCCAAAGGCCCGCGCGCGCTACAAGAACACGGTCACGATGAAGACCGAGTTCACGGCCGCGCAGACGGATCTCGAGAGCGCCCACGTCGCCATATCAAAAGTATTCGAGCGCCTCGGTTCGGGGGGCCCATTGGAAGTCGCCGCGGTCAGTCGCGCGATCAATCCATTGATCGAGAGCGTGTTGCGCAACAAAGATGCGATGGCCGCGCTGATGCGCATCCGCAAAAAAGACGGCTACACGTACGGCCACTGTCTTGCTACCGCAGCCTGGGCGGCCATTCTTGGGCGCCACCTCGGCTTCGACACCGACACGTTGAAGACGCTGGCGCTCGGTGCGGCCCTGACCGACGTCGGTAAGGTGCGTGTCGACAGCGCAATTCTCAACAAGACGGAGAAACTGTCGGACGAAGAACTCGTCTGCGTGCGCGCGCACGTGGACCACTCGATCGCGATCGTGCGCGAGTCCAAAGTCGAACCCGAGGTGCTCGAGATCGTTCAGAGCCATCACGAGCGGTACGACGGATCCGGCTATCACGAGGGGCTCGTCGGCGCCGACATTCCGTTGCTCGCGCGTATCGCCGGTCTCGCGGACTCATACGACGCGATGATCACGACGCGGCCGTATGCACCGGCGCGTTCGTCGTACCAGGCGATGCAGGAGCTGTCCGATCTCAAGAACACGAAGTTCCAGGGCGAGCTCGTCGAACAGTTTATGCAGGCGATCGGGCTCTTCCCCACGGGGTCGCTGGTCGAACTCAACACCGGCGAAGTCGGCATCGTCGCGGCCCAGAACGCGAGCCGCCGGCTGAAACCGACGGTCATGGTCATTCTCGCCGCCGACAAACAGCGGCTGAAGAAGTTCAACACCATCGACCTCACCCGGGCGGATACCGCTGGCGGGCGTATCTGGATTTCCAAGGAGCTCGCACCGGGTGCCCACGGCATCGATGCTGAAGAGTTCTACCTGTGACTACCGAGGCGCGCGAAGTCATCGATCGAGTCGATGAGGCACTGCTGCGGTCGAACGCGGGTGGCTTCGTCGTCGGACTGGTGCGTCTCGACCGACTCGCCGAGATCAACGAACTCATCGGCTTCGAATGCGCTTCGCTGTTGCTCGACGAGTTCGAAACCCGAGTGCGAACGCTCGCCCGCAAGCAGGACACGCTCATTCCGATGGATCGCCACACGATGCTGCTGATCCTGCGCGGTGTCGCGAATTCCGAGCACGTCGCGCTGGCCGCCGCCAAGCTGCAACGGTTGTTCGAACCGCCCATCGAAGTACTCAACGACATCGTGAAGGTCAGCATCCAGGCTGGCTTCGTCATGCTCGGCACACACACGAGTCCGACGCGGGAGATCCTGCGCCGCGCCGAATCTGCGCTGCGCCGCGCACAGCGGGACGGCGCGGTCTGGGCGCTGGGCGACGAAACCGACGCGCCCGGAACGGGCATCGATTTCACGCTGCGGCGGCGCATCGAAGAGGGCATCAACGACGGCCAGTTCGTGCTGTACCACCAACCCAAAGCCCACGTCGGCTACGGCAATATCGTCGGCGCCGAAGCGCTGATGCGTTGGCACGTTCCGGGGCGCGGCGTCGTCGCGCCGATTGAGTTCATTCCAACCGCCGAACGATCCGGGCTTATTCGCCCGCTGACGTGGTTTGCGCTGAAAGCCGCGATCGCCGAGTGCCGGCAGTGGCCCGTCGAAATCGGTGTTGCGGTCAATCTCGCCCCATCGCTGCTCGACGATCCGGATCTGGTGCGCGTCGTGCAGGATGGCCTCGCAATTTTCGGCGTGGCACCGTCGCGACTGACGGTCGAGGTTACCGAGAGCAGCGTCGCAAGCAATCGCGACCGCGCCTTTGCAGCGCTGTCAGAGCTGCGCCAGCTCGGCGTCCGGGTTGCCATCGACGATTTCGGTACGGGCTATTCGTCGTTCGCCAATTTCCGCAACATTCCGGCCGACGAACTGAAGATCGACTGCTCGTTCGTGTCGCGCATGCTCACTGAGGACGCCGACGCCCGCATCGTCAAGAGCGTCATTGACCTCGCACACAACTTTTCGATGAAGGTCGTCGCCGAGGGCGTCGAGGACGCCGATACCGCGCAGGCCCTGAAGGCGCTCGGTTGCGACTACCTGCAAGGGTTCTGGCTCGCAAAACCGATGCCGCCCAAGGAATTCCGCGGTTGGCTCGCGCGCAAACTGGGTCCGGGAACCCGCGCAGTCAACGTTCATTGACGATCGGTCATTTCCGCTCGGCCAGCGCACGTTCGATGCGGCGGTCGGGGATCAGCCACCACAGCGCGACTCCAACGTACAGCGCACCGGCCGCCCACTGCGAAACGAACGCAAGTCCCACCGCGATCAGATAGATCACCGGCGACATCTTGCCCTTGAAATCCCCGCCCACGGCGACGCGCAGCAACGAGCCGCTGCCTTCTGCCGCGGTCAGCGTGCGTTGCAGAATCAGGTACGCAATCGCGGACATCAACAACACCACGCCATACAACGCGGTAGGCGCCGCGGCGAAGTGGTTCTCGCCCATCCAGCCCGTCGTGAACGGAATCAGCGATAACCAGAAGAGCAGGTGCAGGTTCGCCCACATCACAGCGCCATTGATGTGCTGCGCCGCGTGCAGCATGTGGTGATGATTGTTCCAGTA
>CAYUMA010000600.1:0-4026 GCA_964445675.1 uncultured Pseudomonadales bacterium
CGTGCAAGCTCCGTCGCCGCGTTCATCGATCTCGCGCTCGAAACCGACGGTCGCGCGTCGTGTTACTTCGCATTCCTGAACCAGAACCAGAACGCGGTGCAGGAGATGCTGCTGAACCCGACTGTCGCGATGGGCCTCGCCGATTCCGGCGCACACGTGGGGCAGATCATGGACGCAAGTCAGCCGTCGTGGCTGCTCGCGCATTGGGTACGCGACCGCAAGGTCATCGGCGTCGAAGAAGCGATCCGCCGCTGGACGTCGGACACCGCGTCGATCTTCGGCATCAAGGATCGCGGCACGCTACGCGCAGGCGCATTCGCCGACGTCAACGTGATCGACCTCGACGCGCTCGCGCTCGAGGCACCCGAATATGTGCACGATTTTCCCGGTGGGGCGGGCCGGTACATTCAGAAGGCGCGCGGCTATGCGGCGACGCTGGTGAACGGCAGGGTGTTCATGAGGGACGGTGAGCCAACGGGTGAACTGAGGGGGAGGATGCTGACGACCGCGTGAGCATCGCGCAGCCGGCACACCGTTCAGTGCGGGCGAACCTTGGGGAAGGCCGGATGCCGGAACAAATCGCCGGGCGATAGCGCCGCCGCCGCGCGGCGGAACACATTGCCCTCCGGGTCATCGGGCGGACGCTTGGCAGCCTTCATGCCCGGACGCAATGCGTACACCGCGTCGGCGCCGAAGAAGCGCAACGACAAGGTCCGGCGCCGCATCCCGCGGTGCGTTGGCGCGCCGCCGTGCAGCATCCCGGGATGGAATACCAGCACGTCGCCGGGCTCGACGTTCCAGGACACGATGTCCCAACGATCACGCTCGGTCTCGATGTTCGGCAGTCGCGGCAGACTGCCGTCGCCGTAGATCGGAGCCGTGTCGTCGGCGGGGTCGAAACGCGACCCGTCGTACATCACGCCGCGGTGTGAAGCCCTGACGAATTCGAGCGAATCCGCATATGAGACCGCATCGAACGCAATCCACACGACCGCGATCTGTGCACCATCGACCGGCAGATACGACGAGTCCTGGTGCCACGGCGTGCGCCGGTTCTCGCCGCCTTCCTTGAGGAACACCTGCTCGTACATGAACCACACATCGGGGCTCCCCCATAGCGCGGCTACGACATCCGCGGCGGGCGAGTCTTCGATGGCGCGGCGATACGCCGGCAGCGCCTTGGGATTCGCGAGATCGGCCCCTCGATCGACGCGTTAGTGCCGAACGGCGAAGTTCATCGCACCGTCGCTGGTCGTGATCTTGACGAAGTAGCAGTTGCGCCAGCCCGTTTCGCAGGCGAGCGTTTCGATCGATGTGATGGTCGGGTTCATGCCGGGCGTCCTATTGGTGCCGCGGTCAGCGGGCTCTTCTGCGCGTCTCGGCTCAAACCCGCGCGTCGATTCCGCGTGCGCCCGCCCACGCGAGCAGCGCAGCATCGGCCGTCATCAGGTGCGCGCGCAGACAATCCGCGGTCGCGGCGATGAGTCGATCCGCCGGGTCGGTATGCAACGACGCGAAGTCCTCTGCGCGTATCGCTATCGTTCCGTCTAGCCCGAAGTTCTTTTCGTGCGCGCCAGCTATAGCGTTGTAGATCATGGAGTTAATGTATTTTAGATTGTCGCGTGTATGGCTACACGGTGATGGATTGCAGTAACTGCAGTGCTCGGTGTTGAGTGGGATTGTGTGTGGTCGTCATCTGGAACGTCGAAGCGATGCCCTGACCGAGGCGTGCCTGGCAGGTGTTACGCACGATGGTTGAGAGTTCGTGCAGCAGCGTGCGGAAGCTGTGCGCTGGTGAGCCGTCTTTGAGCGTACGGCGGGCAACTTTCTGCAACGCCGCTGCGGAGCGCTTGGCGGCGGCGACCGGGTCGCGATGCGCCTTGCGCTTAACATCCTCGTCGGCAAACAGCAGTTCGCGCCACGCCTCGCGCAGGTGCCACTCGACGTAGTAGGCGAGCATGCACAGGAAGATGTGTGCGCGCACGCGATCAGCCAGCCGATGGTGGATGGGACGGATGTGCAGATCGAGCGTTTTCATCGAGCGGAACGCCCGCTCGACCTCAGCGAGCGCTTTGTAACTGCGCACTGCCTCGGCCGAGTCCATCTGCTGCTTCGGTACGCTGGTGCGGATGACGTAGAGCCCATCGAGCGCGGCTTCAGCCGCCACCTGCTCGGTGCGTCGATGGAACTCGAAGTGGGCATCGTCGATCGTCAGGGCAAAGTGTTTGCCGACTTTGTATTTGTTGACGACCTTGCCGACGCGCACCCCGATCACATCCTGACCGACGCGTGAGCGTGTCTCGACGCGTGCGCGGATTCTCTCGAGTTCTTGCTCGGTCGCTGCCAGCAGCGCCTCGCGCTTGTGCGCGCGCAGCTTGCCCAGCTCCACGTTGCGGCAGGCCATGAGACGTTCGCCGGGATAATCGGGATGGGAGAACTCGAACAAATTGCGTTCATCGAAGAGCCCCAGTTGCAGCGTGCCGCCCTGCACGAGCGCACGGATCTGCGAACTCTTCAGCGCCGTGATCCAATCGAGTCCGTCGAGCGAGCGCAGGGTGTCGATCGCTTTGTGCGAGATCATCCCTCGATCGCCGACCAGCACCAGCCGCTCAAGGCCAAAGTCCTCTCGCAGTTGACTCACCTGCGGCAGCAGCGTCTTCGCATCCGCCGTATTGCCCTCGTACACCGAGATCGCCACGGGGCAGCCCGCTCGCGTCGTCAGCAGTCCGTAGTTCACTTGCAGCGTATTGCGCTTGCCGTCGCGGCTGTAGCCGATCTTTGCTAACGGACAACAGCGACCTTCAAAATAGCTGGAGCTCAAGTCATAGAGCGCGAGGCCACCCTCGCATAGATGCCGAGCGGCGAGCTTTTTCTGGATCGTCTTCTGACGCTCGAGTAACCAGTCCATCGCCGCGTACAAATCGTTCTCATCCGCCTGCTGCACACCGAACTCTTCCGGCAGCGTCGTCGTGTGCCACCAGCGCGTGGTGGCGAGTTTGGTGTGCGGGGATAACACCCGTGCGGCCACCATCGCACACACCGCATCACGCTGCGGGCTCGCGCGCGAAGCGATCAGGGACTCGAAGCCGAGCTTCTGCATGGCTACACGAACCGCCTGCACGTGACCGTGAGGACGCGAGCGGACCGTTTCCCAAAGCTGCTCAACGGGCCGCACGTCGTGGCCGGCCAGCACGGCGCGAATGGACTCGATTTGCGCGTCGGACAACGCTGAAAGATTGGCCAGCGTGCGTTTACGTACCTTCGTGCCCTCGCGATAGGACTCGCGCAGCAGGTACGTGGGGCGCGAGGTGCGGTTCGGTACGCCATCAATATGCATGGCCACACAATGCCACTACTCAGAGCACAATACAACCCGTCTATGTGATTTACATGGCTACATTATGCATCATTGCCAGGCGCGCAATCGCGCCTGAACACTATCATTCCAGGCGCTTCAGCAATCACAAATCAAAAAATGCGAAAAGAACTTCCGTCTAAACAGAATGCAACACTGCACTAGCACCGAGATCCGCCGCCCGATCTGCTCGCGTTTTGCTCGCAAATCTCTCCGGACGTTGGCGCGCCGAAGGCATAGAACTCGCGATAGGTCTTACCGCGAGGTGAAACGATGACCCGCTCCGGTCTGCTTGCGGCCTGCTGGATTGCGATCGGCATGGGTTTGTGTGCTTGCGGTGGTGGCGGTACTGGAGGATCGGGTGGAGCGGTTGCGCCCGGTGTGGGGACGGGCGCCGGTCAGAATCCGCCACCACCACCGCAGGCGGACCCAGGCGCCGGCAGAACGGGTCAAGCCGTCGTCGAGTTCGCGCAGTGGAGTTGCTGGCGGTTGCACTTCACCTGCAACGACGTTGACGTGACGATGGATGGCGTAGCGGTCGGTCCCGAGGCACTCGGCGTCGGTGATCTGGTTCTTGGAACGGGCGCAAAGGTGGACCGCACCGCGTTCGACGGGGGCGGCTACAGTGAGTGGGTCTTGCAGCATCACTCATCGGTCGCCCAGATCAGCCA
>CAYUMA010000601.1:0-7734 GCA_964445675.1 uncultured Pseudomonadales bacterium
GGCGCGGCCGAAAAACTTCGAAAGCGCTGCTGCCACGTTCGGGTCATCGGTCGTCACGGAAACCCCATTCGGTAACACGATCCGTGCGGGCGGCAATTCACCACTGCGCGGCGGCTCGACGAACTCGGCTCGGCACGCCAACAGATTCGGATACGCATCGACGCTCTTTGCGCTCACCACCTTGCCGCTGTCCGCTTCGACCAGCGCGTAGGCGCGGTCGCCGACGATCCCGCGTTCCGTCACGTTCGCTTCGTCGAGGCGCTCGCCTTGCATCGACTTGACGGGGAAACGCCACAGATGCGCTATCGTGCCGACGTGTGTGTTCGACATTTGCCGGTGTCCAGGGGGGTGGCAGTGGATGACCGACTGTCCCACGTCGGCGCCGCAATTGGAATCCAAGTGCGCCGCAAATCGGGGAGTCATTTGTCATGCATGCTGTTGCGGCAGCAGGGGCGAGTTTTTCGACCGCGGTGTTGTGGTTCGATCTGATGTTCGACGTGCAGACACGACGCCACGTCGAGCAGGAACTGCCGGCTGATGTATTGGTGTCGATCGCGGCGTACTACCGTCGCGTAGCGACCGACGCGGCGCCGATGAGCCGGCTCGTCTGCGTCGTGATGGTCGTCACGTTGACTGCGCTCGTTGCTGAGGTGGTGATCGGTGCGCAGCCGCGCTGGATCGCCTGGATCTCGCTCGGCGCCGCGGCGTGTGCGGTGGGATTAGCTCTTGCGCGCACCGTGCGCAATGCGGTGCGGCTCGGTTGCGGCGAAGGCTCGACCGCGCTGCGCTCGAATCTGGCGCGCTTGATCTACCGGGATCACGTGTACTGTTTTGCGGCGATGACGGTCGTCGTCGTGCTGCAACTGACCGCATTTGGCGTTGCTCTACGTTCCCAATAAGCCGGCGCCTCACTCCCGATCAGCCGGGACTGATGTCCATTTTGCTCATGAGTAAAATGGAGTAGGCTCCGTTTCGTGGGTACACAAAAGCGCTATCTGGAACCCGTCATCACGCCAGTGCTTGCGCGACGCAAGATGGTCTTCATCGGAGGACCGCGGCAAGTTGGCAAGACGACGCTGGCTCTGTCACTGGTAGGCCGCAGGGCGGACGAAACGCACCCCGCTTATTTCAATTGGGACGATCCTCGGTCGGCCGCAAAGCTGCGTCGCGTAGAGCTGCCGCCCGGTGAACCATTGCTGGTGTTCGACGAGATCCACAAGTACGCGCGTTGGCGCAACCTCGTGAAGGGAATCTACGACACCGAGAAGTCGCGCCGGCGTATCGTCGTCACCGGTTCGGCGCGTCTGGACTACTATCGAAAGGGGGGTGATTCGCTCGCGAACCGTTACCGCTACTTCCGCCTGCACCCGTTCTCGCTGTCGGAGATGAGCGCCTCCCGGACGAAGGGCGACGTCGAGACGCTGCTGCGCTTCGGGGGCTTCCCGGAGCCGTTGCTCAATCAAGACGAGCGCGAACTGCGAATATGGCAACGCGATCGCATCACACGCGTCGTCCGCGACGACCTGCGCGATCTGGAGCACGTCCGCGAGATTTCTCTTGTCGAGCATCTTGTGGATCTGCTGCCCGCCCGGATCGGGTCGCCGCTCTCCATCAAGAGTCTGCGTGAGGATCTGGGGGTCGATCACAAAACGGTCGAGCGCTGGCTGACGATTCTGGAAAACCTCTATCTATGCTTTCGCATCTCGCCGTTCGGCGCGCCGAAGGTGCGTGCGGTCAAGAAGGAACGGAAGCTGTATCTGTGGGATTGGTCGATGACGCCGGAGGGTGGCGCCCGATTCGAAAACCTCGTGGCGAGTCAGCTGCTCAAATACTGCCACTTCAACGAGGATACGCAGGGGCACGCGATGGAGCTGCGCTTCCTGCGCGACACCGACAAGCGGGAAGTCGACTTCGTCGTGCTGAAGAATCGCAAACCGATTTTCGCGGTGGAGTGCAAGACCGGGGAGCGCGACGTGAGTCCGGCAATCCGCTATTTTGCGCAGCGGACCCCGATCCCGCGCTTCTACCAGGTCCACCTCGGCGACCGGCACTTCGAAAGCGGCGCCGCAACCGTATTGCCATTTCGAACGTTTTGCCGCGAGTTGGAAATGCCGTGACGACCGCTCGATTGGATCAACGCGGGCGCATGCGGGAAGCGGCCGCAACATAACTTCGCGTCTTGGGAGTCGGCCAGTGCGCACATTCGAACGGGTATTGATCGCGAACCGCGGCGAGATCGCGATTCGTATCGCACGCGCCGCAGCGGCATTGGGCATCGAATCGGTCGGCGTGTTTGCGCCCATAGACACATGGTCGTTGCACACGCGGTACACGACGCAGTCGCGCGAACTGCCAGCGACACCGGATCCGGTGCGCGCGTATCTCGACATCGACGGCCTGCTCGCGATCGCGCGCGCAACGGGGTGCGACTGCGTGCACCCGGGCTATTATGATGAGTGCGCCGGGTACCCAAATGCGTAGTCTTCGTTTTATCGCCGGCCTGGCACTCGGAATCGTCGCCATCGGCGGTCTCGCGGCGCCGAGCGCCGAACAGAGTCCTGCGTCACTCCACTCCAAGACCGCCGTCGGCATCCCTGCCTACGCCCCTCGATTCGGTCGTTTGCAGCCCGTAATCGCGGTTGTCGGGGAGAACACTTTTACCGAACTCACCGACTACGTCATTCCGTACGGAGTGCTGCATGAATCCGGCGTTGCCGAGGTGGTCGCACTGGCTACGAAGGCCGGTCCCATTCAAATGTTTCCTGCACTCGCGATCCGGCCCCAATCGACAGTCGATGCGTTCGACGCTCGCTTTCCGGAAGGGGCTGATTACGTCATCGTTCCTGCCGTGCATCGCGCGGAAGATGCTGCGTTGGTGGGTTGGGTCTCGAGCCAAGCCGCCAAGGGGGCCACCATTGTCGGCGTTTGCGACGGAGTCTGGGTCCTCGCCAATGCCGGCCTGCTCAAAGGGCATAGGGCAGTCGGGCACTGGTACTCGTTTGGTGATCTCGAGAAAAAGTTTCCCGAGACGACCTGGGTACGAAACCGTCGCTACGTAGCGGACGGAAAAATCGTAACTACCACCGGCGTGACAGCCTCGATCCCCGTTTCATTGGCACTCGTCGAGGCGATAGGTGGGCGGGAGCGAGCCGTTTCTGTCGCGCGCGCCATGGGCGCGGCCGATTGGAGCGACGCACATCGAAGCGACGACTTCAAACTGAAAGGGCCCCATATGTATACCGCGGCGACCAACTGGGTTTTGTCCTGGGCTGGCGACGAAGTCGGCATTCCGATATCGATCGGAATGGACGAAGTTTCGTTGGCGCTGGTGGCAGATGCCTATTCTCGAACGTATCGCTCCGAGGCAGTCTCGATCTCGTCCTCGGGCGCGGATGTGCGAACCCGCGGCGGATTGTCAATCGTACCCGACAGAATCACTGGGGGGCCGAAAGCCCCGGGTCGCACACTGAAGCCGCTTGATGACACAAAACCCGTCACTGCACTCGACGCCGCTCTACGGGATATTGCTGCCACCTATGGGCAGTCAACGTCGGCATTTGTCGCACTGCAGATGGAGTATCCACAGCCGTGAATCCGGCGTTGGAACTACGAACATGCGTGCCGACACCGCGACAATCGACGTTTCTCTCGTGAGCGGGCTCGTTGCCGCGCAGTTTCCCGAATGGGCAGATCTTGCGATCCGGCCAGTTGAATTGGACGGGTCGGACGACAAAACCTTTCGTCTCGGCGAGGATATGTCGGTGCGCTTGCGCAGCGCCGAGGCGTACACAGCCCAAATGGAAAAAGAACACCGGTGGTTGCCGACGCTCGCCCCTTTCCTGCCGCTGCCAAATCCGGTTTCGCCCGCAATGGGGGTACCTGCTCACCTGTTGCTACCAGCTTGAGGGTCGTTTTCTTCCGAACGGGCGGAAGGTCCGCGCGCCCACTCGGCAGCTAAACGCGGAAAAGCCAAAGAATGACGAGATCGCGTTTGGTGGCGGTCATGCGGATTCGAATGGTTTGACTGAAGCTCCGCAACTCCCCGGTGCAATCGCGCGATACGCAGCCCGATTCACGAAGAGCTGGTTTATGCTTCCTACCTACCGAGCGAATCTGCTGTCCGTTCGGATCAACGGGCGCACGGCACGTGCGGGAGGGGAGTCGGCCAGTGCGTACGTTCGAACGGGTATTGATCGCGAACCGCGGCGAGGTCGCGATTCGTATCGCACGCGCCGCAGCGGCATTGGGCATCGAATCGGTCGGCGTGTTTGCGCCCATAGACACATGGTCGCTGCACACGCGGTTCACGACGCAGTCGCGCGAACTGCCAGCGACGCCGGATCCGGTGCGCGCGTATCTCGACATCGACGGCCTGCTCGCGATCGCGCGCGCAACGGGGTGCGACTGCGTGCACCCCGGCTATGGCTTTCTGTCCGAAAACAGTGAATTCGCGGCGCGCTGCGCAGCGGCGGGTCTGACGTTCATCGGTCCAACGCCGGTGGCGCTGGCGTTGTTCGGCGACAAGGTGCGCTCGCGCGCCCTCGCGCGGTCGTTGGGAATACCGGTCGTGCCTGGCTCGGACGCGCTCGGTTCGGCAGCGTCGGCCGTGCGCGCCGCGCGCGAGATCGGCTTTCCGGTGATGGTGAAGGCGGCCGCCGGCGGCGGCGGGCGCGGCATGCGTGCGGTCACGAATGAAGGCGACATGACGCAGGCCTACGCGCGCTGCCGCAGCGAAGCGGAAACGGCGTTCGGCGATGGGACGTTGTTCGTCGAGAAACTGATCGAGCGGCCGCGTCACGTCGAAGTGCAAGTGCTTGCGGACGCAGAGGGTCACCTCGTGCATCTGCACGAACGCGATTGCTCCGTGCAGTTGCGCAATCAGAAAGTCGTCGAGATTGCGCCGGCGCCGAATCTCGACGCTGCGCTGCGCGAGCGCATCTGCGCCAACGCGATCCGATTGCTGCAAGCTGCCGACTACGTCAGCGCCGGCACCGTGGAATTTCTGATTGCCCCGGAGCGCGACAACTACTGGTTCATCGAGTGCAATCCGCGGATACAGGTCGAGCACACGATCACCGAGCAGGTGACGGGCGTCGATCTCATCGAGGCGCAATTCCGGATCGCCGCCGGCGCGACGCTTGCGGACTTGGGCATTGCGGATCAGCGCGCCGTGGGCGCACCGCGCGGCTTCGCGGTGCAGGCGCGCGTGGTCGCGACGGGGCAGGGCACGCTCGTCGGCTATCGCGAGCCGTCCGGTGTCGGCGTCCGCGTCGACGCGAGCGGCTATGTCGGTTACACGCCGCCGCCGCAGTTCGACCCGCTGCTCGCCAAGGTGATCGGTGAGTCGAATTCGACCGGCTCGCTGACATCCGCGCTCGAACGCACGCAGCGCGCGCTGGACGAGTTCCATATCGTCGGGCTCGAGACCAACGTCGACCTGTTGCGCGCGATTCTGTCGCACGCGGCCGTGCGCGCCGGCGACGCGCGTACGACGCTGCTCGTCGAGGACGCGGACGCGTTGAAGCAAAGCGCGGCGTCGCTTGCTGTTGCTAACGGCCGTGCGGTGGCGCTCTTCTCCGGAAAAGCGGTTGAGCAGCAGGGAGGCACGATTGCGCCGTCAGCGCGTTCTGGCGCTGTATCCGCAGCCCCCAGCCTTCCGATCGATGCTGGCGAGGTTGGGGTTGCGAGTCCGATGGGCGGCTCGGTGATCGAGGTTCGCGCACACGCGGGGCAGACCGTCGCGCGTGGCGATGCGCTGATCGTGATCACCGCGATGAAGATGGAGACCGAGATCCAGGCGCCGTGTGCGGGCGTCGTCGCGCGCGTGGCGGATCTCGCGGCGGGGAATGCGGTCGTCGAAGGCCAGATCGTCGTGACGATCGCGGCGTCGACCGGATCAGCGACCAGCACCGCGCCGCGCAGCGAGACGACGTGGGCGCCCGTGCTCGACGAAGTGCACACGCTGCAGCGTCTCGCGGACGCGCGGTTGCGCGACGACTCCATGGAACCGGGCGTCGTGCGCCAGCGCGACCGCGGCAAGCTGAATTGTCGGCAACGCATCGCACTGTTGCTCGACGCAGGCTCGTTTCGAGAGGTCGGCAGCGTCACCGGCTTTTCGTCATATGACGAGGAAGGGCGCATCGCGGCGTTCACGCCGTCCAACCACGTCGGCGGCTGGGGTCGTATCGACGGCCGCACTGCGGTCGTCTGCGCAGACGACTTCACGTCGCGCGGCGGCCACGCAGACGGCGCGATCGGAGCGAAGAGCCTCTACCTCGATCGGCTGTCGATGGAGCTGCGCGTGCCGTCGGTGCGTCTGCTCGACGGCTCGTCGGGCGGCGGCAGCGTCGCCGCGATGGTCCCCCAACAGAAGAAAGAAGGGGATTCGAACGCTCGCGAGAGTTCCGGCGCGATCACCGCCGGGCGTCCGCGTGTCGCCGGCAGTGGTGGTTCGTTCCTGCCGGGGCACCTCGGTTCCAGCGACTATGCGGCGCAGCTGTGCGAGGTACCCGTCGTCAACGTGCTGCTGGGCAGCGTCGTCGGGATCGGCGCGGCCAAGGCCGTGCTCGGACACTTCTCCGTGATGGTGCGCGACATTGCGCAACTGTTTGTCGCGGGACCGCCGGTGGTGCAACACGCGATGGGCTACGACGTCACGAAGGAAGCACTCGGCGGCTGGCACATCCATTGCCGCAACGGCGCGGTCGACAACCTCGCGCAGACGGAAGGCGAGGCGATGGCGATGACGCGTCGGTTCCTGTCGTATCTGCCGTCGAGCGTCTACGAAGCGCCGCCGGTGCGACAATCGGACCCGCGCGATCCGCCGGATCGGCGCGACGAGGATCTGTTCACGCTGGTGCCGCGCAAGCGCACGAGCACGTTCGATGTGCGCGAGGCGATCCGATTGATGGCTGACGCCGACTCGTTCTTCGAAATCGGCAAGCTGTGGGGCACCGATCAAGTCACGGGCTTCGTGCGGTTCAACGGCCATCCGATGGGCGTGATCGCCTCCGACAGCCGCCACGTCAACGGCGGCGCATTGACGGCGGACGGCTGCGACAAACTCAGACGCCACCTCGACCTGTGCGACGTATTCCATCTGCCGTTGTTGAACCTCGTCGACAATCCCGGGTTCGCCGTCGGCATCGAGCATGAGATCAACGCAACGATCCGCAAAGGCGGCGAGTGGATGATCGCATTCGCGCAAGTATCGATGCCGATCTTCACGGTGATCATGCGCCGCAGCTTCGGCGTTGCCGGCAACAACTATGCAACGCCGCGCTCGCGCCCCTCAGTGCGGGTGGTTTGGCCGTCGGCCGATGTCGGCGGCATTCCGCCGGAGGGCGGCATCGAAGCGGCATATAAACGTCAGCTCGCGGAGAGTGCCGATCCGCGCGCGCTGCGCGATGAACTGATGGCGCGCATCGAGAGCGTGCGCGGACCGGTGGGCCCGTTGTCGCGCTTTCAGATGGAAGAGATGATCGACCCGCGCGATACGCGCACGCTCGTCTGCGAGTGGGTCGAGACGGCATTCAAGGTGGTGTCTCAGCCGGCGCGGCTCAAGCCGCGTGACCTGCAGTTCCGGCCGTGAGTGCGATTGCAACACCACTGCCGCAGGACGTGGCCGACGCGCGCGATGGAGTGCTCGCGTTTGCGCGCAAGGAAATTCTTCCGCGCCACGCAAAGCACAGGGCGCTGTTCGAAAATCCACGTGATCTGTACCGAGAGGACGGT
>CAYUMA010000602.1:0-2043 GCA_964445675.1 uncultured Pseudomonadales bacterium
GACCGATCAGCGCCGCCTGCTGATCGCCCGCGACGCCGAGAATGGGTACCGGGGCGCCAAACCACCGCGCATCCGCGACACCATAGTCGCCGGCGCAATCGCAAACCTCCGGCAACAGACTCGCCGGTACGTTGAAGTAGCGCAGCAGCTCGGGGTCCCAGCGCTGCTGTGTGATGTCGAAGAGCTGTGTCCGTGACGCGTTGGTCGCATCCGTCATGTGCTTCGCACCCGACGTCAGGCGCCAGATCAGAAAACTGTCGACGGTGCCGAAGCGCAATCTCCCATTCGCGGCACGCGCCTTTAATCCGGGAACGTTCTCGAGTAGCCAGGCGATTTTCGTGCTCGAGAAGTAAGGGTCGACAACGAGTCCGGTCGTTTCGGAAATCACGGCCGCCATGCCGTCGGCGCGAATGCGGTCGCAGTGCGGTGCCGTGCGTCGATCCTGCCAGACGATCGCGTTGTACACCGGCTGCCCGGTATCGGCATCCCAGATGAGCGTCGTTTCGCGCTGGTTGGTGATGCCGATGCCGGTCAGCACCCGCGCATCGAGGCCGGCTTCGTTCAGCGCGCCGCGTGCGGCGAACAGCGTGGTTTCCCAGAGGGTCTCGGGATCGTGCTCGACCCAACCGTCGCGCGGAAAGATCTGATCGAACTCGCGCTGCGCTGTGCCAAGCACCGCGCCGGCACGATCGAACACGATCGCACGCGTGCTGGACGTGCCTTGATCAATGGCCAAAACGCAGCTCATACACCCCCCATTCGCGCGATCCCGTCGTCGCGGCAAACACAATATCTAGTGGTCGCGCGAGCAGCAATAGAGTTCGAAAGGCGCCCGCGCGAACACGCAATGTCATGCACAGGACGTGCACCGCGCCGACACAGGATATCCACAGCTTTTCGCCTTGCATTGACCTAAGGGCCCGCATATCTTGTATGTCCCGCGCTGCCAGACCCAACATCTTGGGGTTTGCCATGATCGTCAGCTACCATCCGCCTGCGCAAAGCTGGCGCGACCCGAGGCCGGTTTGGGGTGTGCCGCTGGGAAATTCCGACACCCGCGCGTCGGGAATGGCAACCACAAGGGGTTGTGTTTGGCGGAGCGAGCAAAACCAGTCCGGCATCTGGCCCGAACTGGAGACCAGGCGACGTCGACACGACACCAAGAACAGCCGACAAGAACAGTAGCCAAAAACAGTAGATAGGGGAGACCACAACCATGCAAACGGATCCGATCAAGCGTAGCGACGCCGTGCCGCAGGTTCACGCTGCCGCGACCATCTCCGCATCCATTTCAGCGTCGGTTGCCGCGACCGCGCCGGGACAGCTGCGCGTGATCAAGCGCAACGGCACCGTCGTTGCCTATGACGACAGCAAGATTGCTGTTGCGATGACCAAAGCATTCCTTGCGGTCGAAGGCGGCACGGCGGCCGCGTCGTCGCGGATACGCGAAGTCGTCAGCGATCTCACGGATCAGGTGACCACGACGTTTCTGCGCCGTTATCCGTCGGGCGGCACACTGGACATCGAAGGCGTGCAGGACCAAGTCGAGCTCGCGTTGATGCGCTCGGGGGAGCACAAAGTCGCGCGCGACTACGTGCTGTATCGCGACAGCCGTGCGCGGGCTCGCGCCGAGCGTCGGCCCACGGTTGCGCCGACCCAGACATCGCTGTCGGTCACCCTCGCAGACGGCACACGCGCGCCGCTGAATGTCGAGCGCCTGCGCACGGTCGTTGGGGAGGCCTGTGCGGGATTGAGCGACGTCGACGCGCAGCGAATCATCGCCGAGGCGCTGACGAACATGTACGACGGCATTGCAGAGAAGGATGTCGCGACATCAGTGCTGATTACCGCGCGCACCCTCGTCGAGGAAGAACCGAACTACACGTTCGTGACCGCGCGCATCCTGCTAGACGATCTGCGCGCCGAGGCGCTGGGTTTTCTCGGCGTACAAGCGCGCGATGCAAAACCCGGCGACTTCCGCGCCACACAATCGCAGATGCGCGACGTCTACCCGGTGGCGCTGCGCGCTTTCATCGAGCGCGG
>CAYUMA010000603.1:0-7361 GCA_964445675.1 uncultured Pseudomonadales bacterium
CGCGGGCGCCGGGTTGTCGCTGGCACTGGCGTGCGACATGCGCATCATGGCGAGTACCGCGATTCTGACGACCGCGTTCGCCCGCGTTGGATTCTCCGGCGACTACGGCGGCACCTATTTCATGACGCAGCTGATCGGCTCGGCGAAGGCGCGCGAACTTTACTATCTGTCGGATCGCGTCAGTGCGGAGGAGGCGCTGCGTCTAGGGCTCACGAACTGGGTGTGTGAGCCGGACCAGCTCGCAGCGAAGACACGCGAGATCGCGTTGCGGCTCGCGACAGGTCCAAGCATCGCGCTGCGCTACATCAAGGAAAATCTGAATCGCGCGATGGCTGGCGACGTCGACGATTGCCTGGATCTCGAAGCGACGCACCACGTGCATTGCGGGCAGACGCAGGACCATCGCGAGGCGACCAAGGCATTCGTCGAAAAACGCGAGCCGGTGTTCAGCGGACGCTGACGCCGGGTCGAACTCAATTCGTTCCGACCGGGGAGCAATAGACCATGAAAGTCGCCCAAGCCATCGCCAGAGCCCTGCAGGCCGAAGGCGTCGACATCCTGTTTGCGTATCCGGTCAATCCGCTGATCGAGGCCGCGGCGGAGGAGAACATCCGGACGGTGATCGTGCGGCAGGAACGCACGGGTCTGCACATGGCGGATGCGTATTCGCGTGTGTCGTCCGGCGATCGGATCGGCGTCTTCTGCATGCAACACGGCCCCGGTGCCGAGAATGCGTTCGGCGGCGTCGCGCAGGCGTACAGCGAATCGGTGCCGATTCTGGTGATACCGGCCGGCTATCCACGACGCCTTGCGCACTATTACCCGAACTTCAATTCGACGTTGAACATGCAGCACATCACGAAGTGGGCCGAGCCGCTGACGATGGGCAAGGCGATTCCCGAAGTCTTGCGGCGGATATTTTTCCAGCTGCGCAACGGGCGTCCGGGGCCTGTGCTGCTCGAGGTGCCGGTCGACGTGTTCGGCGAAGACGTCCCAGATACCTGGCAGTACACGCCGAGTTTCAAAGCGAAGAGCGGGCCGGACCCGGCCGCAGTCGCCGAAGCTGCCGCAGTGCTTGCGCGCGCCGCGCATCCGGTGATCTATGCCGGCCAGGGCGTGCATTACTCGAAGGCATGGAACGCGCTGAAGGCACTGGCCGAGGAGTGGAACATCCCCGTCACGACGTCGATCGAAGGCAAGAGCGCGTTTCCTGAAAACCATCCGCTGTCGCTCGGCAGCGGCGGTCGCGCGAATCCGCGCGCCGTGAAGAAGTTTCTCGCGGAGGCCGACGTCATTCTCGGCATCGGCTGCAGCTTCGCGTTGACCGGATTCGGTGTGCCGATGCCGCCCGGCAAAACCATCATTCACGCGACGCTCGATCCGATGGACCTCAACAAAGACGTGCCCGCGCAATACGGCCTGATCGGCGATGCGCAGCTGACGCTGACGGCGTTGCGCGCCGCGATGGCGTCGGCCGACAAGGCGCCCGCATTGGCACGCACAAAAGTTGCGCAACGCATCGCGTCGATCAAGGAGACGTGGCTCGGCGAATGGATGCCGAAGCTCACGAGCAACGCAGCCCCGATCAATCCGTATCGTGTGTTGTGGGAGCTGAACAAACTCGTCGACAAATCGAAGGTGATCGTCACGCACGACGCGGGCAGTCCGCGTGATCAGATCACGCCGTTCTGGGAAGCGACCGTGCCCCTCAGCTATATCGGCTGGGGCAAGACGACACAATTGGGCTACGGACTCGGGCTTGCGATGGGCGCGAAGCTCGCGAAGCCGGATCACTTGTGCATCAACGTGTGGGGCGATGCGGCGATCGGCTTCACCGGCATGGATTTCGAGACCTGCGCACGGGAGCGCATCCCGATCCTGTCGATCCTGTTCAATAATTTTTCGATGGCGATCGAGATCCCGATCATGCCGGTGTCGCAGGCGAAGTACGGCTCGACCGACATTTCCGGAAACTATGCCGACATGGCAAAAGCGTTCGGCTGTTATGGCGAGCGGATCGCCGATCCCAACGACATCGTCGCGGCGCTGAAGCGCGGCATCGAGGCGACGCAGCAGGGCAAGCCGGTATTGCTCGAGTTCATCACGGCGAAGGAAATCACGACGTCGAACGAGTGAAGGGCCTGGAGATGCCAGCGGACTCTCTGATCGCACGCCGCGAGCGCGCACTGGGCACGGGGGCAGCGCTGTTCTACCGCGAGCCCCTGCACATGGTGCGCGGCGCCGGAACGTATCTGTTCGATGCGGCCGGTCGCCGCTACGTCGACATGTACAACAACGTGCCGTGCGTCGGGCACGCGAATCCGGACGTCGTCGAGGCGATGGCGCGCGCGCAACGCACGCTGAACGTCCACAGCCGTTACCTGCACGAAGGGATCATCGAGTTCGCAGAACGCTTGACCGCACTGCACGGTCCGGCGATCGAAAGCGTCGTGTTCAGTTGCTCTGGGACCGAAGCCAACGAAGTGGCGTTGCGGATGGCGCGGATCGCGACCGGTAAACGCGGCATCGTCTGCAGCGACGGGACATATCACGGTAGCAGCGATGCGGTCGGCAGGCTGACGCGGCTGCGCAGGGGCGAACCGGCGGGCCCCGACGTGCGTACGTTTCCGTTTGCCGAGACGTATCGGCCGTTGGCACCGAATCTCGACGACGCCGATCTTGCGAACTTGTACGTCGAGCGTGTGCGCGGGGCGATCCGGGAGCTCGAGGCCAACGGCGAGGGATTCGCGGGCATGATCGTTTGCTCGATCTTCGCGAACGAGGGGCTGCCCGACATCCCGCGTAGTTTTATGGCGCGCGCGGCGGAGGTCGTAAGAGAGGCGGGTGGACTCGTGATTGCGGACGAGGTGCAGGCGGGCTATTGCCGCACCGGGCGCTGGTGGGGTTACGACGTCACCGGCTTCACGCCCGACATCGTCGTCACCGGAAAACCGATGGGCAACGGTCTGCCGTTGGCGGCGACGGCCGCGAGCAAGTCGCTCGTCGATCAATTCCGTGCCAAGACGCGCTACTTCAACACGTTTGCGTCGAGTCCGCTGCAGGCAGCGGTCGGCATGGCCGTGCTCGACGTGATCGAGCGCGATGGCTTGCGAGAGAACGCTGACTCGGTCGGTTCCGCACTGAAAGCCGCGTTGGTGCAACTCATGCCGCGTTGCGAGTCGATCGGCGACGTGCGCGGCCACGGGTTGTTCATCGGTGTCGAGATGGTCACGGACAAGGACAGCAGAACGCCCGACGCGGCGCGCGCGATCGAGTTCGCGAATCGCCTCAAAGACAAGGGGTTCCTAACGAACAACGCGGGCATATTCGGCAACGTGTTGAAACTGCGGCCACCGCTGGTCTTTGCGCAGCGTGACGCAGAGGCATTTCTCGCTGCATTCGACGCAACGATTACCGAACTCGATGGATGAGGCGTCCGTAGCAGCCGCATACCTGTCCGCTGCCCAAGAAGCACTACGCGCATTTCCAATCGAACCGGCGCAAGTCAGTTTCGTCGCGCTGTCGGAAAACGTCACGTTTCGTGTCACGGACGCGCGTGATCACGCCGACTACGTGTTGCGTCTGCATAGGCCCACGTATCACACGCTCGAAGAGTTGGAAGCCGAACGCGTGTGGATCCGCGCGTTGGCGGACGCGGGGATCGCGGTGCCGTTGCCGCTGACGACGCGCGCCGGTCGGGAATACACGACGGTGGCAATCGGTTCCACCGGGGAACACCGCCACGCCGGTCTGGCGCGCTGGACCGCCGGCGACGTGCTGGCGGACCGGTTGCGCCACAGCGAAAACGTTGGGCTGATCGAGGGCTACTTCGTTCAGCTCGGCGCGATCATGGCGGCGATGCACAATCAGGCGTGCGCCTGGCGCGTGCCGGCCGCGTTCAAGCGCCACAACCTCAATGCCGACGGCTTGATGGGTGACGCGCCGTTCTGGGGACGATTCTGGGAACACCCCGACTTGTCGAGCGCGGAGCGCGACCTGTTGCGGTACACACGTGACCGTATTCGCGCGGCGCTGCTGCGCTATGGTCAGCGGCCCGATTCATTCAGCCTGATCCACGCCGACATGCATCCCGCCAACCTGGTCGTACACGACGACACTCTGACTGTCATCGATTTCGACGATGCGGGATTTGGCTGGCATCCGTACGACATCGCAGTGGCGCTGCTTCCGTATCGGGCAAAACCGCATTACGCGTCCGTTGAGGCGGCGCTGCTGAGGGGCTATCGAAGCCACCGTGCAATGTCCGCCGAAGCGCTCGCGCTGGTGCCGATGTTCATGCTGATCCGCAACATGGCGCAGATCGGCTGGATGATGCAGCGTCCGGAGTTGGGTCGCTCCATCTCGGTCGAACACAAGGAGTCGGTGTATACGCGCTGCGTGGCGTTCGAGCCCGCCTGTTGAGTAAAGTGTGCTGAGCGCCGCCAGAACGTCGAAATAGCGGCACCTTTCAGAACCTTTCAGAACGCTTCAGCTTTCCCCAAAGACCGGCCCCCACGTCCGGCCGAGCATCGTGACATCGGAAGGGGCGGCAATTCCGTCGCCTCGAGGGAGGAGCAGATGAACATCAAGACGGTTCTATGTGGTACGGCGCTGGCCGGCTCCGTGGCCACTGTGCGCCGCGTCATCGTTGCCGCAAGCATCGTGTTCGGCACGGTTAGCTGTGGGGGGTCGGGTGGCGGCGCCGGAGGCGTTGCTGTCGGAGTCCCGAACGCCGGGCCTGCAGTCGGTGCAGGTACCGTGGTGCTCGCCGTGACGGATGCATTGGGCCAGCCAGCGTCTGGCGTCGAGGTGTCGTTAAGCTCTAGCAACTACTCAAAGAAAGTCAGGACTGCCGCGGACGGCGCTGTGACGTTGGCAGGTGTCCCACCGGGCAACATCTGGGCATTCAGCGAAGGCATCGGCGCGTATGGTGGTTCCCGGGGGGGGAAAGGTGGCGTGCTCGTCGAGAGCGGCCGGCTGGAGCTGAGCCTCGAGCTGACCCCGGCGAGTCACCAACCCGCCTTCGGCCTGTTGCCGGCGGAGGTGGCGCCTGACGCGGTTGCCCCGGATGGACGCTCGATGGAGTTCACGCTGCGCGTTGTTTTCCTGCTCCCCGACAGCTGGGACTACGACTCGCCGCCAACGCGCGTGCTGCTCACTGCCTGCACGCCAGATGCGCAAAACGATACGCCGGTGCATCGCGCAGACTGTATAGAAGGCGCGGCGGGGTACGACGCGCCATACAGCGTAGTCGGAGCCGTTGACCCGGGCGTGACCGATTCACCCGGCGGAACACCAGTTCCATTCTCGGCCGCGCTGCTGATGGACCAAAGTCGCAACATCATCGTGAGCGACCCGGCCGACGTGCGGGTATTCGCTGCCAAATACTTCTTGCGCAAGCTGGGTCCGGACAACCGCGCCGCGCTCGCCGCGTTCGCTGCCAACTCTGTCTCCGGCGAGGCACGGTTGCTGCCGAGCCAGCCAGTCACGCTGTATCCGGTAGGGGCTTTCGCCTTCAGAACCACAAATGACGATCTATTCCCTGCGATCGATGCACTGCCGACGTTGGAAGGCGGTGCGGCGCCGCTGTACGCGGCCATTGACGCGATGTTGGATGTCGTCAGCGCAAGTGCATCGGCAACCGGCCGCAAGGCGATCGTCGTCGTCACCGCCGGCGTGGACGATACCTGCGGCTCGGCCGACGCGTGCCACAGCAAGGTGGTGGCGGTCATCGCCAAGAGCCGCGCGGCCAATGTCGCAATCGTCAGCCTCGGCATCGCCAACGCAAACCAGGCAGAACTGACCCAGCTTGCCCAATCCACCGGGGGCGCAGCCATGTGGACCGAAGACCCCGAACAACTCGGCCTACTGTTGGGCGGCGTTCCCGCAATACTCGACGGCAGCGTCAGTGTCAGCGCCGCGAAGTTTCGCATCGTATCCCCCATCGACGGCGCATTCGCCTCCGGACGCACGGTTCTCGGCACCACAACGCTCCAGGTGTGCGAGTGGACGCGGCACTGTTACGACTACCCCGTTGAGTTCGCGATTCGGATTCCATGACAGACCGCGCCGAGCTGACGCGCGGAGCGGTCTCACTGGTGGCTCAGCTCGCCCCTGAATCGATCTGTCAGCGTGGATCACCAACAACTTCATGGTGAGCGGGGTTTGACGAAGCGGAACGTATGCCGCCGTGCGCCGCGACTGCGGAACGGAAACACGCGGCCGAACAATTTGATGTAGCCGGCCCAGCCGACGACGCGATTGCCGCGGCGCATGTCCGACGCGATCGACGGGAAGTTATGCGTTTCAATGATCGACAGCGCATAGCGAAAACCGCGTTCGAGGCATAGCGCGTCGGTGTGATAGGCGACGAAGTCCTGCAGATGCCGACCGCGGAAGTCGGGGTGTGTGAACGCCTTGTAGCCGTAGCGATTGGGGCGCTCGATCACGACCCACAAACCATCAGCGTGCGGCGCGGTCGTAAACGACCGCCAGGTGTACCCCACCAGACGCTCGGGATTGCTCTCTTGATCAAAGGCGCCGACGCAGATGTCGCCGCGTCGTAGCGCCGCAGCGACGGCCACCGGATGCAGGTCCAGAGCCGGATCCCGCGCGGCGCGCAGCAACTCGGACAGACTCGCCTGGCGCACCGCGATTCCGGGCATTTGGTTGTGCGGGCGCGCAACCGGATGCTGCTCGCGCACGTGGACCCTGCACAGCGTGAACCAGCGTTTCAGCCAGACCATGATCCGCATGTATCCACTGCGCAGCAGACCCCAGCGGGACACGTTGTTGCGCCATTGAACCCAATCGATCATTGCGTGTGTCAGCGCTTCGCGGGGCGAGACCGCCAGCGTGCCTCGACGCACCGTTTCAGGTATATATCGACTTTGATGGTTTGTGCGCACGACGACCATTTCCCACGCACTTTCTACGAAAAAGTCCCGAGAACATCACAATGTCGATTCGAATCGATGCCGCGAGCGGCCTGAAGACTTTCAACACGCGCGCCGCAAAAGCGACGGACCGCATTGCCGGCAAAGGCTACTCGATCGTCAGCGACGAAGCGTTGAAGACGCTGCCGGAATTGCCGCCCGGCGCGACGTTCAACGCTGCCGAGCAGGCCAAGTATCGGCAATTCAAGGAAGCACGCCGCGGCGCCGCCGACTACATGGCGATGGAAGGCGAGTTTGCGAAATACTTGGACGACGTTTATTCGGCGCCGCCAATTGCGCGCGATGCGTTGACCGACGAATGCGAGATTCTCGTTGTCGGAGCGGGCTTCGCGGGGCTGCTGCTGTGGCACAAGCTGCATCGCGCCGGGTTCCGCGATGTGCGTTTTTGCGAAAAGGGCGGCGATG
>CAYUMA010000604.1:0-1545 GCA_964445675.1 uncultured Pseudomonadales bacterium
CGGCCGGGCGCCGCACGCGGCGCCGACGCCCTGCGGGAGGTGCTGGGCACCCTCCAGGGGCTGACACTGCCTCCCGCCCAGTGGGAGGCCGAGGTGCTGCCGCGCCGCCTGGCCGACTACGGACCCGCCCGTCTCGATCAGGATTAGCGAATCGGCAGCAGTATGCCCCGGTCGAGCGTCTCGATCCGCATCAACTGGCCATCTTCGAACCGCAGCAACCGCCGTAGACGATGCGGCCCGAAATCGTAGACCCACTCGTCGACGACGATGCTCGTCGCCGCCGCAAAGCCGTTGATCGCATACCCTTCATTCACGCCGATGAATATCGTCCTCGTATGTTGCTCGATCGGTGCGCCGCACTGTTGCAGCACTTCGTACGTCCATTGGCCCTGAGCGACCAGCGAGACGCCGCAGCGCATCGCCTGCGCACTCGTCGACGCAAACAAGGTCGCAAGCAGGGTCACGATGCAGGAGACGCGAAGTGACACGACATCTGCTCCTCAGCCGTACATCCCCAAATCCTACGCGCAGAGGCTGAACGCTGCCTTAACAACGACAAGCCGTGCGCGCATCACGGCGCGGCACGCTCGAACAACGGCGCGCCATTCGCCGTCAGCAGCAGGCGATCCGAGTCGGGCCACCAACGCGCCTCGATGAAGTGATGTTCTTCCCAGTGCAGTTCGACGTTGGTCCAGACGTACACACAATTCGCGCCGTCACGAGAGCGCCGTTTGCGCACGACGCCGTCCAAGCGCAGGACCAGTTCGCACTCGCCCTCGATCGCGATTTCGAGTGTGTGGTCCTGGTAATTCAGTTGATGGCGCCGTGTTGCGCTCATGAATTCGGTGATCGCTTTGACTCGCAGCGATTATCGCGACGCCACTGCGCGAACGCGAACGTGGGTTAACCGAACAGGTCGACCTGACGCGCCGCGGTCGGGTCGCGAAACAGATCCGTGCGCAGCGCCGTCAGGCGCGTTCCGTCGAGGCCGTGCTTGCGCCGCGCAAGTTCGAAGCGCTTGCGCAGCAGATCCGCGAGCGGTCCGGTGCCGGTCTGGCGTTGGTTCCATTGCGCATCGTAGTCGCGACCGCCGCGCATCGAGCGCAGTAGACCCATCACGCGACCTGCACGATCGGGTGCGTGCGTGTCGAGCCATTCTTTGAACAGATCTTTGACCTCGTACGGGAGCCGCAGCAGCACGTAGCTGATGCTGCGCGCGCCGGCCGCGGCACCCGCAGCCGCGATGTCTTCGATCTCGTGGTCGTTAAGACCGGGAATCACCGGCGCCATCAGGATGCCGACCGGGATGCCGGCCGCCGTCAATTCGCGCACGCAGCGCAATCGCGCGGCCGGCCCTGCCGCGCGCGGTTCGAGTGTCGTCTTCAGCGCATTATCGAGCGTCGTCAAACTGATGCCGACAGAGACGAGACCTTGGGACGCGAGTTCAGCGAGCAGATCGATGTCGCGCAGCACCAGCGCGCCCTTCGTGACGATCGCGACCGGATGCTTCCACGCGAGCAATGTCGTGAGGATCTGGCGCGTGAT
>CAYUMA010000605.1:0-2882 GCA_964445675.1 uncultured Pseudomonadales bacterium
TTGTCGGCTCGCAGCGTGAACCAGGAATTGTCGAGGAACGTGCGCGCCATCGCCGCGGCGCGCTGCATCAGTTCGGCTTCGGGCACGCACTCGACGGCGAGACCGATCGTGACCGCTTCCTCCCCCGACACCACGCGGCCGCTGAACATCAGCTCCTTCGCGCGGCCGACGCCGACGCGGCGCGGCAACCGCTGGCTCATGCCCCACGTCGGCGACATCGCCCATTTGCCGTGCGTGTCGGCGAAGCGCGCGGTGTTGGCCGCGATGATGAAATCGCAGGCCAATGCGAGTTCGAGCGAGCCCGTATAGCAGTGACCTTGTACCGCGGCGATCACCGGTTGCGGCAGCCGTTCGATCGCTTCGAGCGTCTCGGCTTGAAAATGCCGGCTCGGTGCAACTTCTCCCGACGTGATCGCCTTCAGGTCGTTGCCGGCGGAGAACGAGCGGCCTTTGCCGCACAGAATCACGCAACCGATGGTTTCCGTCTGCGCGGCGAGCGCGTCGATGTGCGCGCGCAGTTCGATGAATAGATTCGGGCTCAACGCGTTCAATGCGTCGGGCCGATTCAGCGTCAGGGTGCACAGTCCCTGCGAGTCTTCGCGCAATACCAGTTGGCTCATCGCTGCCTCTACGGTGTTTGTGTGATCGGCGAACATCATAGTTCAATGTCTGGAATATGGCCTGAGGAGCGCGGATGGCACGGATGAAGGTTGTGATCGTCGGTGGCGGCATGGCCGGCATGTCGTGTGCGGCCGAACTCGCGCCGCATTGCGACGTCACGGTGCTCGAAGCCGAAGACGCGCCGGGCTACCACAGTTCGGGTCGCTCGGCGGCGTCGTATATCGAGCCCTACATCAACGCGACGATTCATGCGCTGACGACCGCGAGCCGCGCGTTCTTCGAACGGCCACCCGCCGGATTTGCGGACGCGCCGCTGGTTGCGTCGCGCGCCGACCTGATGATCGCGACCGCCGCGAATGCGTCTCTGATCGACGTATACCTCGAGCGCTGGCGCGCGCTGTGTCCCGGACTCGTCGAGATCAGCGCGGCCGAAGCACTGCGGCGCGTTCCGATCCTGCGCCACGAAGCGGTTGCGCGCGCGGTGTCGGATCCGAACGTGCTGGATATCGACGTCCATGGATTGCTCAATGGATTTCGCCGCGTGCTCAAAGCGCACGGCGGCGTGCTTGCGACGCGCAGCCGGGTCGAATCGTTAGCGCGTGTCGACGGCGGTTGGCGTGTCGGTATGGCCGGTGAGTCCCTGCACTGCGATGTCGTGGTCGACGCGGCCGGCGCGTGGGGCGATCACGTCGCCGGGTTGGCGGGTGTCGCTGCGGTCGGATTGGTGCCCAAACGTCGCACCGCGCTGTTGCTGCGCTGCGCGCATCCCGACGTGCCGCGGTGGCCGATCGTGCACGAGGTCGAGAGCGAGTTCTATTTCAAACCGGACGCCGGGCGTCTGCTGTTGTCGCCTGTGGACCAGACCCCGAGTCCGCCGTGTGATGCACAACCCGACGAACTCGACATAGCGATTGCCGTCGAGCGATTCGAAGCGGCGACGACACTCGTTGTCGAACGCATCGAGCATCGGTGGGCGGGGTTGCGATCCTTCGTCGCCGACAGTGTCCCGGTCGTCGGCTTCGATGATGCTGCGCCCGGATTTTTCTGGCTGGTCGGGCAGGGTGGCTTCGGCATTCAGACCGCCCCCGCCATGAGTCGTTTGGCCGCAGCGTTGATTCGCGGCGCGGACGTCCCCGACGATCTGAAGAAGCGCGGCTTGGGGCAGGATCTCTTCAGACCCCGCCGCTGACGGCGTAGTGCCAGGCGTTGCGTTCGTTGCGGATGGCGGCCACGGCGCCTCATGCGACCGCAGCGCCTGGCGCCATCTGCAAGGAATGCATCGCCTGGCACTGTCTCCTCGGCCGTATTACAACCCGAGCACGAGCTTCGCGACGATGTTCTTCTGCACTTCGTTGCTGCCGCCGGCGATCGACGCGGCGCGCAGGTTGAGGTAGTTCGGCAGCACGACGATGCCGTCGTCGGGGCCGACGATCGGGACATTGCTGCCGACGGTGCGGGCGTCGGGCTGATGCGGCATCGCATAACCACCGATCGCTTCGACCGCGAGTTCGGAAATCCGCTGACCCATGTTGGCGCCGAGGTTCTTCAGGATCGACGATTCGGGCCCCGGATTGCCGCCCTGCGACAGCGCGGCGAGGATCCGAAACTCGGTGTATTGAATCGACGCGAGTTCGACCTCGGCGGTGGCGAGTTTGCGCGCGAAGGCCGGTTCGTCGGCGAGTGTGCCGGTGTCGACAATCGTCGCGCGCGCCAACCGCTTCACGCGCGTCAACGCGGCCTGCATGCGCGCGGCACCGCTACCGCCGCGTTCGAATTCGAGCAGATATTTCGCGACGGTCCAGCCGTCGTTTTCGGCGCCGACGCGCATCGTTCGCGGCACGCGGACATTGTCGAAGAACACCTGGTTGACTTCGTGTTCGCCGGACACGAACAGGATCGGCTCGACACTGATGCCGGGGCTGTCCATATCGAGCAGCAGGAACGTGATCCCTTGTTGCGGCTTGCGGGTCGCATCGGTGCGCACGAGGCAGAACATCCGGTTCGCATGATGCGCGTGCGTCGTCCAGATCTTGGTGCCGTTGAGCACGTAGTGTTCGCCGTCGATGTCCGCGCGCAGATTCAGTGCCGCGAGGTCCGAGCCGGCGCCCGGTTCGGAATAACCCTGGCACCAGTAATCTTCGCCCGACAGGATCCGCGGTAAGTAGTACGCGCGTTGTTCCGGTGTGCCGTGCCCGATCAACATCGGGCCGCACATGCCGAGTCCCATCGGCGCGAGCCCGGGCGCGCCGGCAAGGCTCGCT
>CAYUMA010000606.1:0-13319 GCA_964445675.1 uncultured Pseudomonadales bacterium
GATAGCTGACACCCGTGATGAACGATAGCTCAGAATTTTCCGTGACCCTGCGAACCTCGCCGCGTGCGCTCGCCGTCGTGACTAACCCGTCCTCTTCGTTATCCGGGGACAACCGCACGTTGTCGTCGTAACGCGAATCGAGCTGCAACGATCCGTCGGCGGTCCACGCGCCGAACGCGGCCGCACTCGAAAGCACACATGCACACGGCAACACGATCCGCAGCACCAATCGCACCACGCTGATCACCATGAGTTGATCGATTAGGAGTTGCATTGCCATTCGCGCATCCGATTCGGTTTCAGGGTACGACGACGACGTCGTCGGCGTGCAGTACGATGTTCTGCTCCAGCTTCTTGCCGTTTTTCACGTCGTCATAGTCGAACTTGTAAACCACCTCTTTGCCGTCCTCGCGCCGTAGGATCTTGATGCCGTCCGCGTTCGCGTACACGTTGAGTCCACCCGCCAACGTCAGCGCCTGCAGTACATCGACATAACGGCCGACCGTAAATTGTCCCGGGTTGTTCACTTTCCCGTTGACGTAGATGCGCATCCCCTTCAATTCTTTGACGGACACGGTGACGACGGCGTCGGGGATATACCGCGCGAGGCGACGCGCGATCTCGGCTTCCACTTCCTTCGGCGTTTGCCCGGCCGCGGGAACATCACCGGCCAGAGGAAACGAGATGCCGCCGTCGGGCCGTACGATCACTTCCTTGTCGAGCCCCTCTTCCTTCCACACGGTAATCTGCAGCACGTCCTCGGCTGCGATCCGGTATTCACGACCGGGTACGGCACCTGCGACGGGCTCCGGAATTTCCGCGGCGAATACCTGCGTTGCGAGCGTGACTGCGCAAATCAATACCGCAACCACCGGTAGCGTCATCGATCTCTTGTCAGCTTCGCGAATGTTCATCATTGAGAGCCTCTCTCATCGCTGCATCGCGGTTACATCGAGTGAGCGAGCATGCGGTCGCCAATGATCCGCACATCGCTCGGGGTCCGCAATCGAATCCACCGGACATGCACGACACAGACAAGCGCGCCAGCAAACGATCTGCCGCGTCGAGTGTCGTATCGACGCAAAGACCAATGGTGACGATATTCCGATGGCGCGTACCCGACCGCAACGAGCGTCGAGGCAGTCTACGCAGCACGCGGGAACGCGGTATGCCGAAGATGTAATGGGGCGCCCCAGCGACGCCCGCTATTGGATCATCTTGGACCCTTCGTTGGATCGCGCGATCTCGCTGCCCGCGCGATCGAGAACACGCATCGCGAAGTAGTACGTGCCCGGTGACAATGTCAGCGTCGTCGACCGCATGGATTCGTCGGCGATGCTGACCCCCGCGGTGTAGTTGCCCGGCGCGTTCCCATAGTCGATGCGGAATCCGGCGATCGTCGCAGGGTCGACGATGTTGCCCGGCGCCCGCCAGGTCAATCGCGCGGTTCGCGTCGAGACCGTCGTGGTCGCGAGCGCGGTGCCGACCCCGCCACTGCAGATCAAGCTGAACGTTGTGTCGGAGGTGATTGGTCCGGTGGCGACCGAACCCGACATCGGCTTGTTGCCGCTCCACCCTCCGGAACCCGCGCACTGGGTCGCGCCGGTGCTCGACCAACGCAGCGTCGTCGACGCGCCAGGTGATAGCCACATCGGCGTCGCTGTGAGCGACGCGCTGACAGGGACCGGCGTTGCGGGCGGCCTGGACGCCACTGGGGGCGCCGTCGGCGCCGTCGGCGCTGCCGGCGTGGGCGCGGGCGCGCCTTCGACGTTGATAAATACGGTACCCGTGGCCGTGCCGCCGAGCCCGGTGCAATCGAGACGGTAAGTAACAGTTCGATCGAGGGGTGGCGTCAGCAATGTTCCATCGCCGCCCCGCACGCCGCTCCAGTCGCCGCTGGCCCAGCATCGTGCGGCATTCACCGCGGCCCATGACAACCGGGCGGTCCCGCCAAGAGACATTTGCTGCGGCGACCCCGCGAAGGAGATCAATGGTGGCAGCGCACTGGCGATTTCCCGCGCCGCGGCGTTGGCACGCGCCAGCGGCGCGTCGTCAGCGACGGAAACGCGGCGCGGCAGATCTGTCAATGCCGCCAATTCGTCCGGCGTCAGCGCCCGCGCGAGTGCGTCCGGCAACGCGGCCAATGGCGTTTGATCGAGCATCGCAATCAACTGCACGAGACGGTCGTCGTCGAGTCCGACGTGGACGCGGATCAGCGCGTCGCGCGCCTGCCGCAGCAACGCACCTGTCAATGGGACATCGCCGATCGTTGCCTCGGCGCCCCAATCCGGGATCGTCGTCGCGATCGCTCGATCCATCTCCGCCGTCGCATTCGCACCGCCGACGTGCAGCTGCCCTGTGGCGATCTCGACGAGCACCGCGGCGCTCGCCGCGCTGAACGCGGCGGCGACACGCGGTGATGCAGCGACGCCGCCGCGACCGTCGACAAGCGAGTCGCTGCCGAGATCACACGCGATCGCATCCATCAGCTCGCTCGCGCTACGCGCATCGGAAATGGTGCTCAGTGCGTTTGTGGTGCGCCGCACAGTCTCGGCGAGTCCCTCGCTCGCAACGACCACGGCCGCCACGTTGGCCGCGTCGAGCGGAACGAGCCGCGGATCGCCAAAGTGGTTCGCGTCGTATCCCATCGCCAGCTGCTCGAGCACTTGCGCCCACGCCCGCTCGACCTGCGCCTGGTCCGGGGGCCCGGCTGCACACGTGGCGATTCGTGCTGCGAGCGTACTCAAGCTCGACACGTTGCCGATCGTCTGCGACGGATCGGCGATGATGAGCTCGAGCGGAATATCCGGCGTGGCGTGCGTCACCAGATCGGTACCGCCACGGCTTCGCAGCGTGATCGGATACGCGGTGCCCGGCGGCACGATCAGCTCGAAACGCGCCGCGGCCCCGCTCGATCCGCGCGCGACGACGTCACCGATCGCATCGGTGACCTCCAGATCCGCATCGACGACGGGACCATCGAGAATCGTTCCGGATAGCGTCACCGCGGTGGGATTGCGCATGAGTGGGGTCGATGTGTCGCCGCTGCAACCGATCAGCAGCGCAGACGCAGTACCCAAAAACACCCGAACACAAAGTCGATCCCAAAAATACTGCATGGGGTCTCTCCTTCGTACAGCGTTCGTCCGGGCGTGTGACGCCCGTGTTCTTATGCCGTTGAACTGTACGTGTAAGGAGATTGTCGGCCCGTGAACCGATAGGCAGATTTGAGAACTTTGCGCCGCGTTGCGGCAGTAATTGACGCATTGGCGACCGGAAGGGGCGTGGAAGCGGGCGCGTCGCAGCCGCGCGCGACGGCGGCCTCGTTGAAATCAGCCGGGAATCAGCTTCGACACTTCGTTGGAGCGTGCAGTCTCGTTGCCGACTCCATCGAGCGCACCCATCGTGAAGTAGTAGGCGCCAGGGCCCGGTAGGTGGATCACGTGGGCGCGAACGCTCGGGTCCGATATCTCAACTCGCGCGCTGTATACACCTGGACTCGACCCCCATTGCACGCGAAAGCCGGCCAGCGTCGCGCCGTCCGCAAGCTGCGGCGTTTCCCAGCGCAGTGTGGCCCGCTGCAACACGATCTGCGTCATCGCGACGCCGGTACCGCCAGGTCCCGCGCAGGACAGTGTGAACGACGTATCACGCGCGAGGCCGCTGACCAGGTGTGTTCCGTTCGGCGACTTCGCGCCGCTCCAGCCACCGGAGGCCTGGCAGGAATTCCCGCCGACCGCACTCCACGAAAGCGTCGCCGTACCCGTCGCCGGGATCGACGTCGGAGAGCTCTTCAGCACGACTTTCGGCGCGTCCTGGGTCGGATCCAGGATATCCACCGTCACCCGCGAGACCGCACCTCCACTGCTCCCGCTGCAGCTCAGCGCAAACGTGGTCTGCGCGTTCAGCGCCGGTGTAACGAACGTTCCGGCCGTCGCTTGTGCGCCGGACCAGCCGCCCGACGCTTCACACGCCGCGGCATTGCTCGCGGACCACGAAAGCGTAGCCCGTTCGCCCCTGGCGAGGATCATCGGGTCGGCGGTCAGGGCCAGCGCGGTCGTCTCGTTCGAAGCGTTGTGGGCCGAGTTGTCAGCGCAGCCGCCGAGCAACCCCACGCAGATCACGACCAGAGCAGTCGCTCGCTTAACCAATTGCAGCTCTCCCTGCCAATACGCGCTTTGCGTCACTCTATCGGTGCCAGTGGGTTCCCGGCGTGACGCACGGCTCAGGGTTGCATCTTCACCATTGACCGGCAGCACGCACGCCAAAGCGCGCGCACCTTACACGCGCCGGGCTCCCGCTGCAACGGACAATCCGACGCCCCCCAACTGAATCGTTAGTGGATTCGCAGGGCCAACACAGAATCAACGACTTATGCGGCGTTGCTCGACTGCCGATGACCACTTTGCCGAAGCGCCATAACGTCGTGCTACGATCGATACGCGTCGCATCCGCACTGGACCAGAGCATGAACGACCCGGTCGTCACCGCGTGCGTATTGATCATCGGCAATGAAATCCTGTCCGGTCGCACGCAGGACACGAATTTGCGCCACATCACAATTCAGCTGAATGAATGGGGCGTTCGCGTGCGCGAAGCGCGTGTCATCCCTGACATCGAAAGCGTGATCGTCGACACGGTCCGGACGCTGCGGACCCAGTTCGACTACATCTTCACCACCGGCGGAATCGGTCCCACACACGACGACATCACGGCCGCTTGCATCGCGAAAGCCTTCGACCGCGAACTGGTCATTCATCCGGAGATCGCGCGCTTGATCCAGAGTCGTGCCGCGCCGCCCGAGGTGATGGCGGCGCGCATGCTGATGGCGCGCGTACCCGAGGGCGCCGGATTGATCGGAAATCCGACCGGCGGCCCGCCGGGCTTCTGTGTCGAGAACGTCTACGTCATGGCCGGAATTCCGGCGGTGATGCAGGGCATGCTGTCGACGCTTGCGGGGAAACTACGCGGCGGCGCTCCGGTGCGATCGCGTTCGGTCACGGCGTATCTCGCCGAGAGTCAGATCGCCGGACCCCTCGGGCGCATTCAGAATCGGTATCCGGACATCGACCTCGGTAGCTATCCGTTCTCCCGTGAGGCGCGCTACGGCACGACCCTCGTCATGCGCGGCACCGAGGCCGCCGCGCTCGACGCGATGCTCGAGGACGTGATCGCGATGATCATCGCGACGGGCGGGGAACCACAGGACGTCACTCGCGCATGAGGCGGCGCAGCGTTGCGGCGACGTTTGCGCTGCTCGTTTGCGCGCTGGCGGGCAACCCCTCGACGAGCGCGGCGCCACCCGACCTCGCGACCTACGCCGCGTTGCCGGGCCACAAGGCCCTCGCCGTTGCCGGCACCGCGGTCAGCGGGATCGTCTCGGGCGCACCAAGCGACACGACGGCGAGCACCGGCGCGTTGCAGCAGTGCAATTCCCAGCGCCAAACCGACACCGCCGTCTGCGAAATCGTGCGCCTCGACGACATGCCGGTCGCGACCGGAAGTCAGATTCGCGCGCAGTTCCCGTCGATCGCGCACCCGCTATTTCTGTGGCAGTTCGACGAAGGTCCGTCCCGCGTATACCTCGCGGGTTCGGTCCACGTGATGAAGGAGTCGCTGTGGCCGCTGCCGCCGCAGTTCGAGCGCGCATTCGATGGCGCACAGCGCCTCGCCGTCGAGGTCGACACGAATGCACTCGCCCCGGATGTGCTTCGACAAAAGTTCCGCAGCGCAGCGCAGCTGCCCGCGGGTACCTCGATCGACACCGTATTGCGAACATCAACGCTGAACTCCGTCACCCGTTACCTGCGCAGCCAGGCGATGACTCCGGCAGATGTCGCGACGACCAAACCCGTGATGCTCGCAACCCAACTGGCCGTCGCGCGCCTCAATGCACTCGGCTATCTGCCAGAATTTGGACTCGAACAGCATTTTGCGGCTGCCGCTGGCACGCGCCCGATTCTCGAACTGGAGACGCTCGATCAACAGCTCGCGGTGCTGACCAGTCCACCGCTGCCCGTGCAGGACGAGCTCCTGGTCGAGACGCTCGAGCAGATGGATACGATCGAGCCGGTCATCGCCGCGATGATCGTTGCATGGTTCTCGGGCGACGATCGGGAATTCAACCGATTGTTCGATCTGCAGACCGGAGACTCGCCGGAGATTCAGGCGTTCATGCGCCGCCTGCTGCAGGATCGCAACGTCGGCATGGCCGCGACGATCGCCGGATACCTGGATGTGCCTGGCACGACGTTCGTTCTCGTCGGCGCCGCGCATTTGATCGGACCAGAGGGTATTGTGGCAATGCTCGAAGCGCGCGGCCTGCACGGTCGCCGCATCAACTCAAACGATTCGATTTAGAGGACCCACCATGGATCTGAACGGCAAACGCGCGATTGTCCTTGGCGGCACATCCGGGATCGGACTCGCTGTCAGCAAACAACTCGTGGCGGCCGGCGCGCGAGTGACCGCGGCGAGTCGAACCGCAAATCGCGCGGTCGCCGAAGGCGTCACGGTCAGGCCGGTCGACGTACTCAATCGCACCGCGCTCGAGCAGCTGTTCAAGGCGCTCGCGCCATTCGACGTGCTCGTCAACGCCGCCACCGGCGGCGGGCGCGCGATCGGTCCGTTCCTTTCCATGGATCTCGATGGCTTCGAAGGCTCCTTTCGCAAGCTCTGGGGTTACGTCAACTCGGTTCGGCTCGGCGCGCCGCTGATGTCCGAGCGCGGCTCGATCGTGCTGATCAGCGGTTCACCTGCGCGCAAAGCGATGCCTGGCATGGCCGCCATCTCGACGGTCGGCAACGCGGTGGAAGGGTTTGTTCGCGCCATCGCGCCCGAACTCGCGCCACGCCGCATCAACGTCGTCGCGCCCGGCGTCATCGACACACCGATGTTCGCGGCGAGCGGCGAGCAGCGCGATGCGTTCCTGCAGCAGGCGACCGCGCGCAACATCATTCCGCGCGCCGGCACAGCCGACGAAGTGGCCGACGCGGTGATGTTCCTGTTGCGCAACGAATTCGCGACCGGCACGACGATCGATGTCGACGGTGGCGCGCTGTTGCCGTGAGTCTCTGTTAGAAGCGCTCGGCGCCCGTTTCGCGGACGTCGTCGGGGAAGTCCCGGTAGAGTGCGGCAACGAAATTCGTCACCTTCGAATTCACCGCGAAGTGGAAACTCTCGACCGGATCCGCGCGCCGCGCGACGCTGCTGAACGCTTCGTCGAGTTGTGCAAGGTCGGTAAACTCGAGCTGCACGTGGAATTCGCCCAGCGCGGGGTGGCCGAGTCCTAGCTTGCGCCGCGTCAGCCGGAAACGTTCGAGCACACCATCTTCTTCGAGTATGCCGAGATAAGACTGCACCGAGTCGGCGAATTCCATATCGTCGACGCCTTCGCGCAGATCACACCAGATGTGGTAAATGTTCATGACAGACGGTTCCCCTCACGCAGTTCGACCCGCGATGCGCTCGCGTAAGGTCACGATGCCGACGCCGCAGTCAAAGCGCAAATCCGCATTGCAGCTGACGCGGCTTCTGCTCGTCGTCGCGCTCTGTGCGGGATGCGGACCGCGCACGCCGCCGATCGTGGCACCGGTCGGCGGCTTTCCCGCCGACTTCCCCGCCGCGTTCTATACAACGCAGGCGCCCGACGCGGTGTACCGAATTATCCCCACGCGCTCATCGCTGTTGCTGAAGGTGTATCGCGCCGGTCCTCTCGCGTCCCTCAGCCACAATCACGTGATCGAGGGCCGAAGCGTTGATGGGTTCATCTACCTCGCTGACGACCTCACAGCGGCGCGCGCGGATTTATTCGTACCGGTCGCGGGCCTCGTCGTCGACGATGCAACCGCCCGAGCGGCGGCTGGGCCTGATTTCGCAACACAACCGACGACCGCCGACATCGAAGGCACCCGAGCGAATATGTTGGGGCCGAAGCTGCTGGACGCCGCGCAGTTCCCGTTCATCGTCGTCCACGTCACGCCGCTGCAGGTCGGTCCGCAATCGACCCAAGTGCAGCTCACGTTGCAGCTACGCGGCCATACCGTGGCCGTTCCCGTCGACGTCGTGTGGCGTCGCAGCGGCGCCGAACTGACGACGCAAGCGACCTTCCAAATCGATCACGCGACGCTGGGTCTGGAACCCTTCAGCGCTGCCGGGGGTTTGCTGCGAGTCGCGCCGCAGATCGATATTGCCGTTGCGCTCGTCGCACTCGCTGCGAACGACGCGCGCTGAGCGGGCGAAAAAAAGCCCGCGGAGCGGGCTTTATCGAATACGCGTCAGCGGGCATCACGTCGGCAGGAATTGCACCGGATAGCTGATCGTCGTGGTTCCGACGTCGCGCTTGCCGAAGTCGAAGAGGCGGATCCGGCTGACGATTTTCGCCATCAGGTTTTCATCCGGAAGCTCCGACGAGACAACGCGGCAATCGAGCACGCGACCTTGTTCGTCGATCTGCAATTCAAGCACGACCTTGCCCTGCAGGGACGGGTCCTGCCGCAGCGCGCGGTTGTAGATCGCGAAGATCGCGCCCTTGTTCGAGTCGAACACCCGTCTGATGTCTTCAATGCTGCGGCCGCGCGGATCATTGTTCACGGTCTTCGGTTTGTCGGGGTCGTCGACGTGAATCAACTCCGGCGGCACATCGACCTTGGTGACTTCGCGCGTCGACAACGCAACACCGCCCGTCGCGCGCGATAACGCCGCCACATTCACTCCGGCGCTGCGCGAACCGTGCTTCGACGTCAACAGCGAACGGTCGATCGTCGCGGCTTCGCCAGAGCCGCGGTTCGCGGCCCCGGTATCACGCAGGGTGGCAACATCGACGGCGTCGCGCATGTCGGCAAAACTGTCCTTGAACTGCAGCAGGCCCGAGACAGCGGCTTTTTCGCGTGCATCCGCGACAGTGGGTTTCGGCACCACGCGCTGGTTGGGCACCACAACCGGTTGCTTCACGTCGGGCGCCGGTTGCTTCAACTGAGGTTGCGGCAGCGGCTCGGGTGCAACGATCGGCGGCGGTGGCGGAATCACGATCTGCGGCTTCTCGAGCATGATCCGCGCGAGCGGCGGTGGCAGCGATTTGAATTGCGGGGGCACGACCTGCGCCACGTGCAGCGACGGCAGCATGACGCCGAGCAATACCACTGTGCCGACACAGATCGCGAGCGTGCGCCGGAACTGCCGATCCGCGGACGACGTCCACGGCAGACCCCATTGCATCGTGGCGACGGCCGCACTCATGACGCACCACCCCCCGGCACCGTTTCGGTCACCGCACCACGGTCAACTGAATCGGGCATCCGTGCCTTCGTCCGGTTCACGGCGAGCGATACGTTCGCAAATTCGGTTGCCTGGCACGTCATCATGATCCGCTTCAAAAGCGCATACGGAATATCGCGATCGCCCATGATCGTGACGTCATAGCCGTCTTCGGGTTCTTTGCCGCGACGCTGTGCTTCGTCGCGCAACTCCTGCTCGAGCCCGGCGATGAGTCCGGTCTGAGACGCCGATTTCCCGTCGAGTTCCGCGACGCGGCGTCCGTTGACGACGACAAAGTCCTCGCTGACCGAAATGACCATCCGCTCCTCCGGTCGCTGCGTCGACGTCGACAGCGGGAGTTTGATCGTGGAGTTCATCGTCAGTACTTCGGTCTCCGTGGAGTTGGCCAACAGAAACACCAGCAGGATCGTGAAGAAGTCCGTCAGCGACACGAGGTTCAGTGTCACCACGCTGCTCTCGCGCTTGTTTACCGCGCGCCGATGTTTAGCCCGGAACGAAGCCATCGTTGTTCTCTTTTTCTAGGTTGCTTTCGCCGGCGGATCGCCAAGCGAAATGACTGGAAATAGTTCCGCCTCCACGACCGACATCGCCAGCACCGTGGAGTACGAGCGCACGGTGTCCATGACGGATACCACGTCCTGATACGGCGTGTCGGAATCGAGCAGGATCATGATGTCGCGCTTCTCCGGCACTCTGCGTTTCAGTTCGCGCATCACCATCGACAACCCCGCCAGATCCTGGACTCCACTGATCGTGGGGAGCGTTTTGATCGTGCCGCCCTGGCCATCCGCAACCACGAGGCCGTCGTCTCTAACGATCACCTCGAGGTGCACTTGTTCGGGATCGATTGCACCGGTGCCGTTGCCTGCCGGAAAGTCCAGATCGATCACCGTGATCTTGTTGAATACCGTCGACAGGAGCAGCGCCGCCACCAGCACCATCATCAGATTCATGAATGGCGTGACGTTGATGTCAGCATCCTTGTGACGTGGGATGCGGCGATCTTTCAATCGTCTCATTGGGTTCGCTCCTTGAGCGCCAACGCTATCGCGGCGAGGCGATCAGCGTTTCACCGCGGCGTGGGCAGGCGTTTTCGATGCGGCTGGGTCCATTGCCTTTGGGGCTGCTGACGCACTTGCCGGCGCGGGCGCCGCCTTCGGTGCCGCGCGTTCGGGCCTGTCTTCCATCAGGTTGAGGAACTTGACCAGCGCGATTTCGAGGCTCTCCACAATCGCGTTCGTCTTGCTCTGCAACATCGAATGCAGCAGCAGCAGCGGAATCGCGACCAGCAGGCCGAACGCTGTGCAGTTCATCGATACCGAGATGCTCTGCGACAGCAGCGCTGCCTTCTCTGCCGGATCCGCCGACGCGACCGCGGTGAACGCGGCAATCAATCCGATGACGGTTCCGAGCAGACCGAGCAGCGTCGAGACGTTGGCAAACGTCGCCAGATACGGCGTACGACGCTCGATATGCGGCAACACTTCGAGCAATTGCTCTTCCATCGCGTATTCGATGTCCTGGCGCCGACGCGTGTGGCTCAAGCGCTCAATGCCGTTGGCAACGATCGCGCACACCGCGGACTTCGACTTCGACGCGAGTTCGGCAACTTCGCGAATACGTTGCTGGCGCAGCAGTGGCAGGATTTTCTCGTAATCGCGACGGTTCGCCGATGTTTGTCGGGCGAGATAGACAAATCGCTCGATCGAAATCGCGATACCAATCGCCATGACGATCGCGATCGGGTACATGAATTCCCCGCCATGTTGAAAGAAGAGGACGATCTTCGCGTACAAGTCCATTTCTCACTCCTCAGTTACAGTCCTACTCGGCAAATCGAACCAGCGCAGCATCGACCGCTTACGAACTTTTTACCGTACTTCACAAAAATCTTGGTTGCTTGAGATCACGATTTGACCGATGCGGTCGCGCCTCACTCGGGCTTTTGCTGTTGCGCCTTCAGCACGTCGTAGTACTGGAGTTCGCGCTTATAGGCCGGCGGATACAGGCGGCGAAACACCTCGTGTTCCGTGAAATTGGGATCGAGTTCAATCTTCGGAATTCCGCTCGGATCCTGCCACGGCACGATATACAGCACCTTCGGCAACTCCTGGTTGCCCGAGATGACGGTTTCATCGAGCCGCACGTGGCCGCTCGCCTTCGTATCCGGTTCAGCCATGGTGCTGGCGCTGAGCATCGATGCGCAGATCAATACGGCAGTTCGAGATGCGCTCATGATTCATTGCCAGCCAGGCGACGCTCGAGATCGGACACCCAAGCGGCGACCCGCAGGTCGGTACTGTCGGACAGACTTTGATACGTCTGATACGCCTTCAGCGCGTCGTCGAGCCGCCCCAGATACAACTCGTACAGAATGCCGAGGTTCAGGTACGCGTCACGAAACGTGGGCTCCCGCTGCGTGCACGCGAGATAGTTGGCTTCCGCGCTGAGGAAGTCGCCACCGCGCCGCGCGAGCACCCCGAGGTCGATATACGCAGCGCAGCTGTTCGGATTGGCGGCGATCGCTTTCTTGTACGCCGCCTCGGCAGCGTCGTTGTCGCCGAGCGCTTCGTACACGGTGCCGAGATTCACCCACGGACCCGACAGCATCGGGTCGCGCACCGTCAATTCTTTCAGCAGCGCTTCGGCGTCGAGATAACGCTCGGCCTGAATCGCGTCGAGTGCCTGTTCGAACAACGCGGCCGACTTGCGGTCCACTTCGGCTGTCGGCGCGGCATTCGCACCCGCGGCGACGTGCGCATCGGGTGCGTCGGATTGACAGCCGGCGATCATCAGTGCTGCGCCGGTCAGCGCCACGCACAACAGTAATGGTCTAGCGAATTGTTTCGACATACCCCACCTGCACTTCCTGCTTGTCAAACCGCGCCGGCACCAACGCGCGCAGCGCCCCGAAGCTCTTCTGAACCCATTGATCGTACACGCCGTCCCAACTGCGGCGCACATTGATCTCGTGAATCGAGATGGCTTGTTCTTCAAACGGAAACGCCTGCTCCTCGAGCAGCACGTCGTATTGCTCGAGCTCGAGCTCGGACAGACCTTTCGGGCGTGCCGATGTCATCAGCCCACGCGACAGCGCGGCGTAGATGTCCGCGATCTGATACGTCGACGCCGTCGCGAACTCCGCGACGCCGTAGCTCGCCGTTCGTTCATACGCGGTGATCGCCTCTTTGAGTGCCTGCTGCTTGCGCTTGAGGCTCTGCGCGAGCGGATCCTTGAGCTCGACCGCATCGAATGCGGCGCGCGCATCGTCCGCGAGAATCAGTTGCGACTGCGCGGCAAGGTATTTCGCGCGATCCGACGCCGCGTTACCCATCGTCGCGACCAGCTCGATTTTCTTCTGCAGCCACACACGGCGTTTGCCTTGATCACCACGGCGTTCACTCAACTGATCCATGTGCTGCATCGCCTCGAGCGCGATGTCAGCGGGCACTGGATACGTCTGCGCGTATGCCGCAAAACTCTCCATCGCGCCGTCGACCGCATCCGTCTGCAGATACAGTTCACCCGCGCGATAGAGCGCCTGGCGCCGCACCTCGGCATCGCCGTCAGAGTCGGCGATCTTGCGATACTCGCGCGCCGCCTCGTTCCAGGATTCCGATTTCTCGTAGAGACCCGCGAGTCGTTTGGCCGTGTCGGCGCCGAGCGAACTGTCCGGATATCGAGCGCGGAAGTCCTCCAGCAGAAAGGCCGCCTCTTTCCAGCGTTGCTCGGACTCGACCACCGCGACCGCGTCGTTGTGTCCTTTCGCGGCAATCTCCGAGCCGGGCGCCACGTCCGCGATGCGCAAGTAGTTCTGCACCGCGGCGTCCGTCGAGCCGCTCTGCTCCGCTGCCTCGCCTTGTTTGTAGATCGACGCGAGCAGCTTGTCGTTGATCGCTGCAATGTCCGTTGCGGCGCCGCCGGGAATCGCGAGCAAGGAGCGATAGGAAGTTTCGGCAGCTGCGTACTGGCCGAGTTCGAATGCGCCGTGACCCAGGATGAAGTAGGCCGTCCGCTCGAGCTTGGGATCCAGACTCGGACGC
>CAYUMA010000607.1:0-1892 GCA_964445675.1 uncultured Pseudomonadales bacterium
AACGCCGATCGTTGCCCTGGCGTATACAAGTCGATCGAATAGCTTAGTCACACACCTCTCCCCAAGGTTTGAAAACGCCCGGACGGTGGCACCGTTACAGAATTGTGTCAACGCTCGGAAATGAGAGGTGTCGGGCGAGGCGTACGCCCCGCGCGCGCGTTGCACGAAAGCGTTCAGCGCAACGTCGCAGCGACGATTGCCGTTAATGGTACGAGGCAGAGTCGAAGTCTCGAGCGCCCCACGGAGAGACTGCGAATGGATGCGGAGAATCCGTTCGATCGGGTAGGCTGCGCCTTCTGCATTGTTTGGCCTTCAATTCGGGGGATCGCATGGGAAGAGTGGACGGCAAAGTAGCAATCGTGACCGGCGGTGCGATGGGCCTTGGTGAGGCCGATGCACGGATTCTGGCGCGTGAGGGCGCACGGGTCGTGGTGACCGACGTCAATCGCGAATCAGGCGCGGCGGTCGCGAAGGCGATCGGTGGTGAATATCGGTATCACGATGTGGCGAACGAAGGGCAGTGGATCGAGCTGATCGCCGACGTCGCCAAGAAATACGGTGCCCTGCACATCCTGGTGAACAACGCTGGCATCGTCGAACCCGGCACTATCGAGACTCAGACGTACGACGAGTACAAACGCCAGATGGCCGTCAGCGCGGACGGCACGTTCCTCGGCTGCAAATACGCCGTACCCGCGATTGCAACGAGCGGCGGCGGATCGATCATCAACATGGCCTCGATCGCGTCCAAACGCGGTATCGCCAATGTCACTGCGTATTGCGCGGCGAAGGGCGCGGTTGAAGCGTTGTCGCGTGCGGTGGCAGTGCACTGCCTGACCGAAAAGAACAACGTGCGCTGCAATTCGATCCACCCCGGCAGCATCGACACGCCGATGGTGCGCGGCATCGGCGCCAAACTCGTCGCGGCGGGCCTCGTGAACACGCAGGTGCCGAATGCGCCGCGGCCTACCCAGCAGCGTCTCGGTGAGCCGCTCGACATCGCGAACCTGGTGTTGTTTCTGGCGTCGGACGAGTCGAAGTTCATCAGCGGGCAGGAATTCATTCCCGATGGCGGCCTCTCGGCCGTGATGGCCGCGTTCCCGAGCTGACGAGACGACAAAGGCGCAGGCGCCGGTGCGGGGCGCGGCGCCGTCAATGCCGATACGACGCGTCCCCGCGATCGCGCTTGCCGTGTTCGAACGCTTCGCTCGGATATTCGGCGGCGATCGGCTCGATCTTGCTCCAATCGACGACGACCTGGCGGTGCTTGATGCGCCACTCGCCGGAGCGCTTCTCGAAGCGGTCGACGTAACGGCCGCCGAACGTCTCGAGCGTCAGCACGCCGTCGCGGCGCAGTTTGTGTCGCGCCAGCACGTAGCTTTCGACGAACGCGGTCGTGTCACGTAATTCGATCGTCACTTGTTGCATCGCGTGCTGGGTGGCCAGTGCAAAGTTGTTCAGCGCCTTCACGACGTAGCCCGCGAAAGCCTGACCGCTGCCCTTGTAGACACCGTGATCGTCGGTCGCATCCGGCCAGTACACGTCGCGAATCAGCGCTTCGTCGCCGCGGTCGACGCCGCGGCAGTATTGCACCAGCACGCGGTGAATCGCCGCCTCGTCAAGCAGCCGCTGCATCTCGTCCATCGGGCACCTCCGCTTCTAGAGGCGGCGAGTATGCGTGGTATACGATGATGCGGTCACGCCTCACGAAGTGTTTTCACCATGGCATACGATCTGACGCGGCCCGCTGACCCTGCATTGCGACCGGGCGAAGCACGCTGTCCCGGTCCCAGCACTAAAGACATCATCCTGCGTGACGCAGGCTCTGCCCCGTCGCCGCTGACCGCCGAGTCTTACGCCTTTCTCGGTGACGCCGACATTCCATTCGCGCG
>CAYUMA010000608.1:0-3503 GCA_964445675.1 uncultured Pseudomonadales bacterium
GTTTGCGCGTCACCTTCCGATACTGTTCGAAGCCCGCTTCAGCCAACGTTCCCTGGCGTGGACGCATCTCTCTCTCACTTGACCTGATCAGTGCGCCATTGTATACCTGTTGGCGTAATAAATCAGAGTTTCCCTAGGCGCCCCGCCGCGGTTCGGATTTCGTCCACCGCGATCATGTCGTCGCTCGCCGCTCCGATCAGCAGGACGGGACACGCGACATCGGCGAGTTCGTCCTTCGCCGAGACCTTGTCGAGGTTCCGCAACCCACGCACGAGCATGCGATTCTCCCAACCACCGCGCATCGGATCCGGCATCGATGTCCAGAACGGATGCAGGTCGGCAGTCGACGGGAAGCACGAAGGATTGTCTTTGCTCATCGCAAAGGTCCGCTCACCGGGCTTGCCATATGTCGTGATGTAAACCGGCGGTAGCCTGATCCGGAACAACCGTGCGATCGCATCGCCAACGATCTCGCCGATGCTCAGCGCCACATATCTGGCGATCTGCAAGCCGCTTGGCGCATGGACAGGCGTCCCACCCAGATACGATACCTGCGCAATCACAGCCGCGATCTCGCCATCGCGCGCCGCCGCACACACCGCCGCCGACCCCGAACGTGCAGAAGTCGAGCAGCAGCACCGCAAATCCCGCATCGGCAAATCGTGCGGCAAACGTTTCGAGCAACTCTTCCTTGGTGCCCGTCAGTCCGGGTGCCATCAGCACCACGGGCGGCCGCGTCACGGCAGGTGTAACGAGCCAAGCCTCGATCGCCGTTGCGTCAATCGCCCGCAGTTCGACAGTGGCCCAGCCGACTCCACCGCGCAGTTCCCAGCGACGCGACGGCATCGGTTGCAACGCGAACCGATGTCTTCCAGCAGAAAAGAACCACCACGCGATCGCCCCGAGCGCCACCGCGGCCGCGCCGCCCCACATCGACAATTCCATGCTGTACTCCTCCGATTCCAGTATGAGTACCGTTTGGTTTCCAGCATAGTACCAAACAGTATCCACTGGGAGTGTTTTCGATGAAGCGTGCCGGAATCTCGCGTAAGCGTCCCGACTGGCTGGCACCGCTGCCCGATCCGCGTGACGAGGAAATCCTCGGCGCGGCATTCCAGGTGTTCGCAGACAAGGGGTTCCACGGCGCCACGATGCTCGACATCGCGACGCGCGCGCGTGCTTCGAAGAAGACGCTCTATGCGCGGTTCACCGACAAGTCGGCGCTATTTCGCGCGTTGGTCGCGTGGGGTATTCGGCAAAACCTACCTGACGTGATTCCACCGGATGACGGCAACCCCGAACGCGCGTTGGAGCGGCATGCGCGCAGTGTGTTGTCTGCAATGCTCCGGCCGGAGTCCCTCGGACTCGTCCGCATCGTGTCGGCGGAAGCCGTTCGTTTCCCGGAGATCGGTCGCGTATTCGACGACATGGTTCGCAAATCCAGCGTCGCCATTGTCGCTGCGCTGGCCGATCGTCTAACCAGAACGAAGCGCGCGACGATCCGCGACAAATCACAATTCGGTGAGGACTTCATTGCGTTGGTGCGCGGTGACATTTACTTCCGAGTACTCACCGGCGCCGTGGCGGTGCCGTCCGATGTAGAGATCCGCAGGCAGGCGGTGCACGCGGTGCGCACGCTGCTTGCCGCATATACATCGACTCGGTAAGGGCTTCGCTACTGATGGCGCTCGAACACGCGCCCAAACGTAGAGAGAACGCGTTCACCCCAGGACCGGCGACGCCAACTCACAAGACTCAGAGCTTCGCTGCGCGAGAGATCATCTTCAAACGCAGCTTGCAGCTGTGCACCAAGATCCCCACTCAGGACAAGGAGATTCACTTCGTCATTCAGGCCGAAGGAACGAGGGTCGATGTTGTTGGAACCGACGAGTGACCAGCGTTCGTCCACAACGAGCACCTTCGCGTGCAACATGTGAGAGGCGTACTCCCAGATTTCGACGCCGGCCTCCAACAGCGAACCATACCGGCGGCGGCCCGCGCGTCGCACGAATCCATGATCGCCGTATGGCCCCCCGGTCAAGATCCGCACGCGCACGCCGCGCTCGCACGCAGCGAGTAGTTCGCGACGGATTCCGAGGTCTGGAACGAAATACGGTGAACAGAGGTCGATGCTGTCGCGCGCGGTGGCGAGCAGAAACTGTACGAGCATACGTGTACGCGTCGAGCGCCCCGCGGTCGGAGTGCTTCCGACTGCGATTCCGCGCGCGAGTTCTTCTGGTTCAGCGACTGCATTGGCGGACGGAAACGACTCCGGCCCGACCAGCATCTCGCCGGCACACTCCAGCCAGTTCTCGACAAAAACTCCCTGCAATCCGCAGACGATCGGGCCAGTGACGCGCACGACGCAGTCACGCCACGGCGGCGGGTCTGCTCGGGTCCAATGATCCGCGATTCCCGCGCCGCCGATGAACGCTACTTGACCATCGAGCAACAACAGATTGCGGTGCGTGCGACTATTCCAGCGCCGCAGCATGTGCCAGTGCAGAGGATGATATCGGTGCACGCGCCCGCCCGCCGCGATGAGCGCAGCGAAGTGACTTCTCCGTGTTCGGAAACTGCCGATGGCGTCGATGAGCACGCGCACCGTTACCCCTGCCCGTGCACGTTCGCAGAGTGCAGCAAGAAAGGCATCGGCGGCGCGTCCCGCATAGAAGATGTATGCCTCCAGATGCACTGAGTGTTGCGCGGCGCGGATAGCAGCGAGCTGCGGTTCGTACAGCTCGCTTCCCTCTCTGAACACGCGCAGCGAGTTGATCGTTTGCACCGGTGTTGCGAGCACCATCGTCAGGATGCGCATGCGGTCCGCATCGTCCAGGTGATGCACCGGACGGCTCGTTCGATATGACGTGCCCCGCTCGAACAGCACCAGGAACAGCAGAAGTCCAAGCAGGAGTACGAGCAGGATCGCGCCGAGGTCAAGCAGCAGTGTCATGCGGCGATCTTCTCATCAGATCGAGAGGCTGTCCGTTTTTCGCACGAGGCGCGGCGCATCCTGGGGTACAGTACGAGTGAGATCCCACACCCGAACAACCCGCTCCCGAGGGGCATTCGTATGTATAAGAGAATTCTTGTTCCAGTCGATGGTAGCAGCACGTCCGAGCGTGGACTCGAAGAGGCGATCCGGCTCGCCAAACTCTGTGGCGCAACAGTGCGGTTGGTGCACGTCGTGAACGAACTGATCCTGCGGGCGGGCTATCTGCCGACCAACTATGCGCAACTCATCGAGGGACTACGGGAGGAAGGCCGCAAGACACTCGGCAACGCCGAAATTCGCGTGCGCAGCCAAGGGGTCGCCTGCGAAAGCGAACTGATCGAAACGCTCGGCGGCACCGCAGCGCACGCGATTCTGGAGCAGTCGCGTAAATGGGACGCCCAGCTTCTGGTCATGGGCACCCACGGGCGACGCGGCATTCGTCGGCTCGCACTGGGAAGTGACGCCGAAATCGTCTTGCGGCATTCCGCCGTGCCTGTCCTGCTCGTGC
>CAYUMA010000609.1:0-1755 GCA_964445675.1 uncultured Pseudomonadales bacterium
GCATCGCAGTCTGCATCGGGCTGTTCCAACCGGCGCTCGCCGAGCCCACCAGTGAGGCCGGGTCGAGCGACCCCGTCGCGCAACTGCCGCCGCCCCCGCAGGTGAAGAACAAACTCAAAACGTCCTGCACGACTGAAAAAGCGATGGGTTCGCATATCAAACGCAGGACGTGCCGGAGTCAGGAAGAGCTTGACCAGCATCGCGCGAGATCGCAGGCCTATATGGAAGAAATCAGGAGCAGGACGTCGAACAGCCGGGGCGGTTGAACCCCTGTGGCCATCGGCTGGGACGCCCTCACGCCCCCCAACGAAACAGTCGATGACGACGGCAACCCGGCACCTTCGAATCCCGGCTTCGCAGTCCCGGACCCGCGCGCGCCGCGGCGCCGCGCGTACGACGACCCCGATGTCGTTGCGCTCCGGGAACACCTGCGCCAGCACAACGGCATCCATGGACTCGAGATCGTCGATCCCGGCGATGTCGAACGCGCGGCGCGGATCTTCCGTCGAGATGGATTTGTCGTCGTGCGTGATCTGCTCGATGCGCCACGCCTCGAACAAATTCGCGCCGGTTGCGCACGCGTGCTCGGCGACATCCTCGCGATTCCCGGATTCGGCGGCCGCAGATACGTCACCGAAACCCAACGGCTGCCACACCGCTACAGCTTCGGCACATCGTCGGCGTCGCGTCACCTGATGCACGACCCGGCGTGGACGCAGCTGATCGACCTGCCGACGACGACGCCGATCCTCAGCGCGATTTTTGGTACGTCGGACTACTTCGTTCGCGGCGGCGGTGGCGATGCGTGCCTGCCGGGCGCAATCGAGTACCAGCATCTGCACGCCGACCAGAAGGACTCGCTCGCGCTGCCACCGGGTCGCGTCCGACAAGCCGCTGCATTGGGCGTCGAACTGCGCGCGCGCCCCGGTTCCGACGAACTCGACCTCGCGACGCAGCGATTGATCCTCGAGCGCACCGCGCCACTCGTGACGATCAATTTTCTGCTGGACGAGATGACGTGGGAGAACGGACCGATCCGCCAGATCCCCGGCTCGCACGCCGCGCAGAGTTCACCGCCGCTGCCCACCGACGAACCGGAATGGATGCGCCTGTCCACGCTCGTTGGCGCGCCGGCCGGTGCCGGCGTCTTCCGCGACATCCGCGCGTGGCACGGCGGAACGCCGAATCTGGGACGCGACGTCCGCGCGATGCCGAACATCGAATACGTCGCGCCGTGGCTCGAGAACTACGCGTTCACGCAGTGCATGCCATATGAGCTCTGGTCGCGGCTGTCGCCGCACGCGCAGCGCACCTGTCGTCTGATCGTCTGCGAACCCGGCGTCTGGCCGCGCGGTGCCGGCGTCATGCATCCACTGGCGAGCGCGCGCAAACGCGCAGTCGACGGGTCAGCCGGGCCGCAACAGACATAGCAGATCGTATTCGAGCTCGCCGACCCGGCGTCCGCTCGCCGCCATTACGATATTCGGCACCGAGCCGTCGATGTGCGCCTTCGCCTGACCGGCAAGGCCGATGGCCCAGCGCAGCGTTCCGAGCACTTTCCACCAGTGAAAACGCTCGGCATCGAACTCACCGCCCGCCGCCGCATACGCGGCAACCATCGGCGCGCGACCTGCGAATCCGCCGAGTTCGTGCGCGTCCTCGCCGAAGCGCCACGTGCGCACGCACGGCCACGCGAGATCCGCCATCGGGTCGCCGACGCTGGCGCCTTCCCAGTCGAGCAATGCCTCGAGCCCG
>CAYUMA010000610.1:0-3323 GCA_964445675.1 uncultured Pseudomonadales bacterium
CTCCCACAGCTGCGTTCGCTGCCGACGCGTCTGAAGCACTACTGGAAGCAACGCGTGTGGGCGAGATCGCCGGCGCTGTTCGATCGCCTGAGCACGACGGTCCCTGAACAACTGTTCTCGATCGGCATTTTCGCGGGTCCGAGCCCGTTCGAGCTGAGCGATTGTGCCAACGCGCACAACCCGGTCCTGACGCCGCAGCACATCACCGACCTGCCTGCCGCGTTCGTGGCGGATCCGTTCATGCTCATGCGGGACGGCCGCTGGCACATGTTCTTCGAAGTTCTCAACCGTGCGACGCACAGCGGCGAGATCGGCTACGCAACGAGCGCCGACGGCTATGCGTGGGCGTACCGGCAGATCGTCCTGCGCGAGCAGTTCCATCTCGCGTATCCGTGCGTGTTCGCATGGCGCGACGATGTCTATCTGGTTCCGGACAGTCCGTCCGCGGGGATCCGCCTCTATCGCGCTGAAAGGTTTCCCGACCGGTGGCAGCTCGTTGCAGCGATCGCGACGGGTGGTAGCTTCTGGGACAGCACTCCGTTCCACTACGACGGTCGCTGGTGGCTGCACACGACGTGGGCGCCGCGGCGCGGCGCGCGACAGTCGCTGCGATTGTTCTTCGCCGAGGACCCCGCCGGCGATTGGCACGAACATCCGTGCAGTCCGGTCGTGCGCGACAGCGCTTACAACGTGCGCGGCGCCGGGCGCACGCGGATCATCGAGGGTCGCGTGGTCCGGTTCGCACAGAGCTGCGCGCCGAAATACGGCACGCTCGTGAACGCAGTGGAGATCGTCGAACTAACCACTGAACGCTACCTGGAGCGGACGGCGGCGCCACGCGCGATCGTCTGCGCCAGTGGTCAGGGCTGGAACACGTCAGGCATGCACCACGTCGACGCCCACCCGCTCGCCGATGGCAGCTGGATCGCCTGTGTCGACGGCTGGCGGTAATTTGGGCGCTCACGTTGCCGACGCGCCCGCGGCGATCTCGACCGCCACCTGCCAGGTTTCGGTGGCGACGGAACTCGATTGCCTGTTCGAGACGGGCGGACTCTGGGACCAGCTCGTCGCGCGTTCGTCGTCGAACACGCTGTTCGTCAAGTCCGGCTGGTTACGCGCTTGGCGCGCGACGCTCGGCGCGGACGCCGCGCTCGTCATCGTGCAGATCGCGCACCGTGGCAGCCTGATCGCGGCCGCGGCGTTTCAGCACGACGGCGGGGTTGTCGAATTCGCGGGCAAAGGGCCGTCGGATTACGCCGATTTCATCATCGCGAACGACTGCACCGACGCTGCCGCGGCGATCACGCTGCTGCTCGATGCGGCCGTGAACGCGACGCCCGGTTTCCGCCACTTCGTGCTCGGCAGATTTCCGCCCACCAGTGAATCCGTTGGGCGCCTTCGAGGTCTGCGCGGCACGTTCCACGCCACAGTTGTCGAAGGGGTGCCGTGCCCGCGGATGGCGATGTCTGCGGTTGGCGCGACCCTGCGTAAAAAGAGAATGCGTCGCATCGAACGCTTGTTGCAGCAGCAGGGCGCGCTGGTCTGTGACACTTACATCCGTGCGCACGACGTGGAACCGCTGCTCGAGGCGTTCTTCGATCAGCACGTGCGGCGTTGGGCATCTACCGACACGCCGAGCCTGTTCGTCGACGCCAACAGACGCTCCTTCTATCGCGCCGTCGTGCGCGAGCTCGATTCGAGCGGCGAACTGCGCTTCTCGGTGCTGCGACTCGACGGGCGGTTGGTCGCGGCGCATTTCGGATTCCGGTGCGCGGGCGATTTTCTGTTGTACAAGCCGGCGTACGAGCCCGCGTTCGGCGAGTTCTCTCCGGGCCTGGTACTGCTGATGAGGCTGTTCGAGCGCGCCCGTGACGAAGGTGCTGCAGTGTTCGATTTCACGATCGGCCAAGAAGCGTACAAGTTGCGTTTCGCGACCGAAATACCGAACGCCCACATCGTGCACGTGACGAACTCGCGGCTCCTAGCTGCGCAGCGGCGCGCGCAGTTGCGCGTTCGCGATGGACTCAGGTCGATCGTCGGCGAGGGAGCCACCAAACGCGCGGGGCGGCTACTCGGCCGCAATCGCGTCTGACGACTGAGCTGAGCCGGCGTCCTCGCCGTGTAGAAACCGATCGAACCGGGTCGCGGCAACGTGGGCCAAGCGCGCGCGTTCGACGACCATGGCGTCCACCAGCCGCCGGTATTCAGCGGGCGTGATCGACGCGAGCCGCTGCGCCAGCGCGACATCGGGGGTGGCGCGATAGCCGACGATGCCGGCACGAATGTCGTACACCGCCGCGAGTTCGTTAGACATCACCATCGGCACCGTCAGATTCAAGCCGAAGGGAATCGCTCCCGAGAGGCGATCGTGCCGGTAGCGACAGTCATCGTGATCCAGGATCAGCAGATATAGGCTAGACGCGACGCATTCCATCATCGAGTCGGTCCCTTCACCGACGCTAACGACCACGTTGGGGTGCGGAGCGAGTAGTGCCGCGCAGATGGGATCAATCTGCCTTACGAACAGGCGGAACGTTTTGTCGGGCAACGCGCGCGCGAGTTCGGGAATGATCTGGTAGTACCGCTCCTCGAGCAGACCCATGCAGCAGATTGTTGCGTTGCGGGCGTCGGCGCTGATCGTTGGCAGCCCCGTCATCACCGGCAGCAGCCACGGCAGTTGTCGCACCAGCGGCGTCAGCGCGAAGTTCCGGCACTCCGAGGTGGCGTGTTGTCGGATGTGGCAGATCGCGACGGTCTGCCGGCTGTTGCGGAACAGGGGACGGCGCGCCGTCCTGATGATCGGCGCCTCAACGGCCGATATCGCCGCATCGCCCGAGGTAGGCATCTGCGGCTCCCGACGCTGCGCGCGGCGCTCCTTCAGATGCATCCACAGCCGCATGCAGGGTTCCAGCAGCCCAATGGACGCGAGCACGCGCTTGAACCGCTTGCGCAACGTGACGCGAAACATCGGCGCTTCGCCGGACGTGAGAAATACAACCAGATCGTAGCGGGCCTTGCGGTCATACTCGCGCAGCACACGCGCGAATCGTTTGCCCAGCGAGCGCTCGAAGAAATCGATGTACGAATACTGTGAATGGAACCGGTGCACGAAGTCGATTTCGCTGGCCGCGAAGTACTCCAGGAAGTAACCGAGCAGCTCGGTGTGCCGATCGCCCACCTGCACGATGCAGATGCGATCGTAGCGCTCCGGCGGGCTGCGGTTCGAGAACGAGTCGAGCAGTGGCAGCTTCATGGCTAATGGGGGTGTCCCGCGCAACTCAGCCGGCGGCGTACAGCCTGACCAGCTCGTCGTTCAGCCGATT
>CAYUMA010000611.1:0-1943 GCA_964445675.1 uncultured Pseudomonadales bacterium
GCAATTCACAGCAACCTCAGGCGCCAGCGCGACCGCGAGACAGCGCGTCAGATGGTTGAGCCCGGCTTTGCTCGCTGAGTACGCGATGCTCGAGCTGCCGGGGCTGATGCCGCCGGCCGACGAGATGTTGACGATGTGGCCACCGCCATCGGCCTTCAACAAACGCGCCGCGGCGCGCGCGAGCAGAAACGGCGCGCGCAGGTTCGTCTCGAGCACGCGATCCCAGATGTCCGACGTCAGCGCGTCCAGGTCCGGGAACGGAATTCCGATGTTCCAGGCCGCGTTGTTGACGAGGATGTCGAGCCGCCCGTGCGTCTGCGCAATCGTCGCGATACACGCATCGATTGCCGCGGGCGAACGCTGATCGAGCTGCGCTGCAGTCGCGTGCCCGCCCGCGGCTTCGATGTCGCGCACGGTCGCAGCCGCGAGATCCGCTGCGCCGACATACGTAACGATCACGTGCGCGCCCGCCGCGCCCAACCGCCGCGCGATCGCGCCGCCGATGTCGCCCGAACCACCAGTGACCAGCGCGACTTTATCCGTCAGCTGCATCGAGTTGCTCCTGTTTCAAGACGGTGCCAGGCGTGGCAAAGCGTGCAGAACGTGCAGACAGTGCCAGGCGTGGCAAAGCGTGCAGAACGTGCCAGGCATTGCAGAACGTGCAGATGGTGCCAGGCGCTGCAGAAGCGCGGGGGTCACGGTTTGGGGTCGTCCCGCCGCAGGCGCCAGCGAAAGTCACAGTGATCGGCGCCTTGCATCAACGTCTGCGTGCGTTGGAATTCCCAGTCGGGACGCTGCAGCGCTTCGTTTGCAAAATCGACCCCGCACGTCAGCAATGCGCCGATTTCGGGTTCGCCGATCTCACGGAAGTACCGCGCGAACTGGCACGTAGTCATGTTGACGCTGAACGTGGTTTCCGTGTCTTCGACGACCTGACTCTCGACCGGAAACGCGTTGTCGGTGCTCTCCCGCGGATGCAGGTTGCGAACCGCAATTCGCCGCTCCTGCCGCTTCGCATAGTCCTGCGCGATTGCGCCGCCGACGAGCGCAAACGCGCGTTCCTTGCCGAGTTCGCGCTCCAGTGCCTTGACGATCGGAATGACCGCGCGCGCCTGAATCTTCACCGCGTCGAGGATCGAGACGGTGCCAGGCGTGGCAGAACGTGCAGAACGGGCGGTGTCGGGGATGGTCGTCTTGCTCATCGGGGACCTCTGCTTCAGCGTAGCGCCGGGGGAATCGACGCGAGCGACGCGGCAAACGTCGCGTGCGCGGCCGCGTCGACCGGCCGGTGCCTCACCTTGGTACTCGCCGGGTACTTGCCGAGGAAGTTGTCGCCCTTGCGATTGTGCGCCGGCCTGATCGGTCGCCCCGTGAACCCACCGCCACAATTGGGGCAGACGTCATGCAGCACGTCGGCGACACACGTTGCGCAGAACGTGCATTCGAACGAGCAGATGCGCGCGTCGACCGAGTCCGGAGGCAACGCGCAGTTGCAGTGTTCACAGGTGGGCCGCAGTTCGAGCATGCCTGCCTCCAGCGAAAGACGCGCGTCAGCCCGGCACGCGCTCGAATGCCGGCACGCCGCTCGGCACGTGGTGGAACGTTTGTTTGTCAATCGTGAAGATCACCATCTGCGGACCGCCGAACAACGACGGATCATCGAACGTCCCGACCTTGATCAACGCGGCACCCGGCAGACCCGGCGAACGCGTCGTCAGGTGCGTGCCGCATTCGGCACAGAATTCGCGCGTCGCCGGATTGGGAATGTCCTTGCGCGTGAACGCTTTCGGCTTGCCCTTGGTCCATCTAAAACCCGACTCCGGCATCGCCATGATCACGTTCGGATGGCCGCCGGTCATGTACTGACATTCGCGGCAGTGGCACTGGCCTTTGAACATCGGCTCGCCTTCCGCCTCATAACGCACCGCTTTGCAATAACAGCC
>CAYUMA010000612.1:0-12994 GCA_964445675.1 uncultured Pseudomonadales bacterium
GGTTGCGCCGGGTCGCGAATCGTTCGATCAGGAGTGATCTGAGCCTCGCCGTGTACACCTCGCGCGGCGGCGACGCACCATTACATTCGGGGGACAGGAAAGGCAGTTCTCACCTTTGTTGTGAACCGCCGCACAGGTTACAAAACGGGCGTCATGAGGGAGATGTCCATGAACACCCACAACGAGTTGTTCGCCCGCCTTGTCGCCTACTCAAGCCCGTATTTGTTTTGGCTGTGCGTCGGCGTGATTTCGGCCGGGATCCTGTGGTTGCGGTAATTCGTCCGCAGTTTGATTCGGCCAACCGTTCTTGAGTAACCACTTGATTGCGAGCGCGTAGTCGTCGAAGACTTCGGCATCCGACAGTCCGCAGACGAAACGAAATACGCCCGCGCAAAACGCGTCATCCTTCGAACCGTCCAACACGAATGCGATCGGCGCCGTGATGCGGGGCCGGTATGTCGACGTCGCATAGTTGAGAAATTGCCGCATCGCGCCGTGCGTCAACTTCAGCTCAATGCCGCGCATATCTGCGAGCTGTGGCCAATTCGGATTGAAATCCGGATCGGTCAATAGCGTTTGACAGAGGTCGCGGACCTCGAGGAGATCTACATCACCGTCGAAACGCAGCGCGACAAATTCATCTTCGCGATTGATGTGATATTGGGCTGCCACGCGATGTCCGTGTGCTTGAAGTCCTCACGCGATGGTAGATGAGAGCCCGCGTCGGTAATGTGCGCCACGTATCAGACACGCGCGCGATCCGACCCAGTAAATCCGCGGATCTGTTCAGTCGCTTTCCGCGATCGCGTGGAGCTGCAGCGCGAGCTGCGATTTGCGCGCGAAGATTTCGGATTCGAGTTCGTCGAGCTGATTGCCGATCATGCGTTGTTGCGAGATCAGCGATTGCAACGCATCGCGCTGCGCGAGGCCACAGGGGGCGGCGTTGAGCGTCGCTGTCACCCGCGCGAGCTCGGCCGACTTCGCCTCGATCGCGCGTTCCATCGCGTCGACTTCGAGTTGTGTTAGGTAGAGCGTGTAACCCGACTGATAGCCGTCCAGGTACGCCGTCGCGAGCAAGTCCGGACAGCTGCTGACGAATGCCGCCCCCTGAAATCCTTGTCGGAAGCCGTTCTCTGGGCTACAGAAATGCTCGATTCCCTCGGCCTTGCCGCTTCCATCCGCGATCGTGCCATTCATATGCTGTGCACAACCAGCAAGTGCGATTCCCAACGCCAGAGCAGGTACAAGCAGAGACCGGGAGTGAGTCGCCATTGCTAGCGCCCGTCGCGTGACTTGAACTGCATGACCTTAGATCCGCGCGGCCGCAAACAACCGTGCTCAGATCACAGTTGCGGCACCACCACGCTCTCATTGCTGACAATGCCACTGCGCACGATCACGGTTCCATCGGACTCGGGCTTACCGATGCGTACAAATCGACGCTCATCACCGGCCGGCGTGCGCACGTAGACGAAGTCGAGCTGCCCCGCGCGTTGCACCGCCGCTAACGGGATCCGCAGCTGTACCTGCGTGCCGAGCGGGATCATCAGGCGTGCAAACATGCCCGGGAATAATCCTTCGACCTGCGGCAGCAACGCCTTCAACGTAAACGTGCGTGAGCCGGGATCGGCAGCGGGCACGATCTCCTCCACAGCTGCGATCACGGAGACGCCGAGTGCGTCGATCTGCGCCGTGACCGTGTCGCCGGTTCCGACCTGGCGCACGAGCGACTCGCGCAACGTCGCTTCCACGCGCAATCGACCGGGGTTGTACAGTCGCAGCAACGTGCGGCCGGGCGTCGCCGTATCGCCGGGCTCGATGAATCGCTCGACGATCGTGCCGGTCATTGGTGCGCGGATCTTCGTGTACCCAACTGCTGCTTCGGCCTCGGCAACAGCGCGGTTCGCGCGCTCGGCGTTTGCCTGCGCCACGCGGAAGTCGGCAGTCGCCTTATCGAGCGCTGCCTGCGAGATGCTGCCCTTGCCGATCAACGAATTCGCGCGGTCGCGCGCGAGCCGTGCTTCTTCAAACGCGGCCGCGGCACCCGTGACGTCCTGGCGCCGTTGCGCGAGCACGGCTTGCAACGCCTGGTCATCCAGTTCCACGAGTAGATCGCCCTGAGTGACGCGCGCGCCCGCGCGTACGTTGACGCGCACGACGCTCGCGATGATGCGCGAACCGATCAATGTCGCGTCCGTCGCCTGCACCGTCCCGGGCACGGACTCGACCACGCCTTCCATGCGTTCGCGTACGACCACGGCGTCGCCTGCTTGCCGCTGGGCGTTGGCTGTTTCCGTGCCGTCAACCTTCGCGTGAAACGCGCCCGCGAAGTATGCGAGCGTCAGCGCGAGCGCAAGGATCGCGATCAACGCCAGCGCCGCGCGCCGAGTTGAACTGCTATTCATGACGCGCCCCTCCATAAACGAGTCGGTACACCACGGGCACTACGAGCAGCGTGAACGCAGTTGATGCGATCACACCGAAGATGATCGCCCATGCGAGACCGCTGAAGATCGGGTCGAGCGTGATCACGAGATTGCCGAGCACGCTCGTGCCTGCGGTCAACAGCACGGGACGCGCACGCATCGCACCGGCGCGCAGCAGTGCGGTGTCGAGCGGTGTGCCGCGTTCGCGTTCATGTTCGATGAACTCGATCAGGATCAGCGAATTGCGCACGACGATGCCGGCCAGCGCAATCATGCCGATCATCGCGGTCGCCGTGAACAGCACAGGATCCGCGTAGGCGCCGATCTGATTCGACGCGACGAGGTTCAACAACACAAATCCCGGCATGATGCCGATCGCCGTCAACGGAATGGCGAGCAGGATGATCGCGGTCAACGCCGCGCGGCGGGTCTGCCACCAGATCACGAGGAACATCGCGAGGATCGCCACGCCGAAACCGATCCCGAGATCGCGGAATACCCGCAACGTGATGTCCCACTCGCCCTCGCCCGACCAGCTGATGTCCACGCCCGCCGGCAACGTCCATGCGTCGCCGCCGCCCGACGCGAAGAACGTGCGCCTTGCTATGTCTCGCGCGACCGCACCCGCGGCGGTGCCGGCTTCGGTGCCGGCGCGGCCGTCGGTGTTGCGATCGGCATCGACGTCGAAGATCACTTCTGCCGGCGTGCGGCCGGCGACTTCGGCGAAGGCATACGCCACGCGCCGCAGATCCTTATGATAGATCGGCTGGTCGCGCGTCGTTTCGTTGAAGCGCCCGAGTTCCGCGAGCGACACCGACGGAGTCGGCGCATCGGTCACGCCACCGGCGCCACGAATCTTCGCGATTCCGGGCAATCCTTTGATGTGTAGATTGCCGAGATCGGTGCGTTGTGCGTGCGGCACCTGAACCCGGATCGGCAGCGGTGCCGCTTCGGCCGGCGCGTGCACGTAGGTTGCGATGCGGCCTTTGATCACAACCTCGAGCGCCGTTGCGATGGCCTGCGCGCTGACGCCGGACAGCGCGGCTTTTTCCTGATCCGGGACGAAGACGTGGCGCGGCGCGGGGTCGATTGCGCTGACGTCGACGTCGACGACGCCGGGTTCGCGCGTCAGGCGCGCCGCGGTTGCTCGGGCGCTCGCAATCAACGTCGGGTAGCTTGTCGTTGCGTTGCCGTACAGTTCGGCGACGATGCCCGCAATCACCGGCGGTCCGGGCGGCACTTCGACGAGCTTCGCGATGACGCCCGTCTCGGCCGCGATTCGTGCGATGTCCGTGCGCAAGCGCAGGGCGAGTGCGTGCGATTGTTGCGGCCGGGAGAACTTGTCAGCGAGCGTGACCCGCAGCTCTGCGACGTTGTTGCCTTCGCGCTGGTAGTAGTGTCGAACCATACCGTTGAAATCCATCGGCGAGTGATTGCCGGAGTACGCGATGACTGCGCGTACCTCGGGCACCGTTGTCAGATAGTTCGCGATACGCGCGGCCGCCGCATCGGTGTGTTCGAGCGTCGTGGCTTCCGGTGCGTCGATGACGACCTGGAACTCGTTCTTGTTGTCGTGCGGCAACAGCTTCAGCGGCACGACGCGCAGGAACGGCAATGTCAGCGCGACGACGAACGCCACGGCGAGTGCGCCGAGGAACAGCCAGGAACGCCGACGGCTCACGAGCATCGGCGCGACGAGCCGCGCATAAAGATCTGATGCAGCCGCCGGCGCCCCTTTGTCGGGTCGTGCACGCAGCAGCTTTTTGCATAGCCAGGGCGTGACCAAAAACGCAACGACGGTGCTGAATACGACGGCGACCGGCACATTGAACGCCATCGGTGACATATACGGTCCCATCATGCCGGTGATGAATCGCATCGGCGCGAATGCAATGACGATGGCGAGCGTCGACATCACGAGCGGCATGCGAATTTCCAGGATCGCGCGCGTGATGGCGTCGTCGTTCGGGCGACCGTTGCCGAGGTGCCGTTGAATGTTGTCGACGCCGGCGATCGGATCGTCGACCAACAACCCGAGCGCGAGGATCAGCGCGAACAGCGTGACTCGATTGATCGTATAACCGGCCGCGTAGTCGAGAACTAGCGTGAAGCCATAGCAGATCGGCACTGCGAGCGCGACCACGAGCGCCGCGCGCCAGCCGAGAAAGAGCCCGATCAGAACCACGACACTCAGTACCGCAACCGCGAGGCTCTCGATCAGATCGCTGATCTTTGCATCCGCCGTCTCGCCGTAGTTGCGGGTGATCTCGTAGTGCACGCCGGCAGGAAACAATTGCGCAGACACTGCGTCGAGCCGATGCAGTACGTTGCGCGCCACGACAACGGCGTTGGCGCCCTTCTTCTTCGCAATCGCGATGTCGACCGCGGCAAACGCGCCGCCGACCTTCTCGGCGCGATGCGCCGGACCGAACGTGATCCAGTTGTACGCCGCGGGTTCGGCCGGACCGTCGTACACGACGGCGATGTCGCTGATGCGCACCGGCACTCCGTCGACGACGTTGACCGTCAAGTGCGCCAGCGACGCTGCGTCGCTGATGCGCGCGTCGGTCTCGACAAGCACTTGGGTGTTCGCGCGCTGCAGTTGACCGCTCGGCATACGCACGTTCGAGGCGGTCAGCGCAAACAACACGTCGCTGATCGCGGTGTTGCGCGCTGCCATCGCGGTGGGGTCGATATCGACGCGCAGCTCGCGCGCGCGCCCGCCGATCACGTCGATGCGATTGGTATCGGGAACGGTCTGCAGGTCGAGCGCGATTTCCTGCGCGAGCCGTCGCAGGTCGTAGTCGTCGACGCGATCGCTCCACAGCGTCGCGACAACGATTGGAACATCGTCGATTTCGACGGGCTTCACGACCCATGAGGTCAATCCCGGCGGCACCAGATCCTGATTCGACAGCAGCTTGTTGTAGAGCTTGACGAGCGAATCTTCGCGATCCTCCCCGACGAAGAACCGCACGGTGACCATCGCTCGACCGTCGTTGGACATCGAGTACACATGCTCGACGCCGTCGATCTGCGCGAGCAATTTCTCGAGCGGTGTCGCGACCAGTCGCTCGACTTGTTGTGCGTCGAGCGTGGGCGCCTCGATCAGCACGTCGGCGAGCGGCACGACGATTTGCGGCTCTTCCTCGCGCGGTGTCTTGATCAGCGCGAACGCGCCGGCCGCCAGTGCGACGAACATCAACATTGCCGGCAGCGTGCCGTTCAACGCAGTTCGAATCGCACGTTCCAGCATCTGGACTCATCTGTCGTTTGGCGGCGCGGCATTGTAACTTGGCGGCGCGTTTGGTCAGGCGGAGGTTTGGGCTCGATGCGATTTGTCATCTACGGCGCCGGCGGCATCGGCGGCACCATCGGCGCGCGCTTGTTCCAACAGGGCGAAGCGGTGGCGCTGATTGCGCGCGGCGCGCATCTCATGGCGCTGCGCGAGCACGGTCTGCAGTTGGTCGCGCCCGATGGTGAGCACCGGCTCGCCATTGCGGTGCACGGGCACGCCGCGGAACTCGACTGGCGCGAAGGCGATGTCGTGCTGCTGTGCGTGAAGTCCCAGCAGACGCACGCCGCACTCGCCGATCTGCGCGCGGCGGTTGGCGATGCGGTGCCGGTCATCTGCGCGCAGAACGGCGTCGCCAACGAGTCGCTGGCGCTGCGCTACTTCGAACGGGTTTATGCGATGGTCGTGAATCTCCCGGCGGCGCATCTGGCGCCGGGCGTCGTGATCACGCACGCGCACGCGCCGGGTGGTGTACTGGACGTGGGCCGTTACCCGACCGGCGTCGATGCGTTGTGTGGACAAGTCACGGCTGCGTTGACTCGTGCTGGATTCAGCGCCCGCCCGGATCCCGCCGTGATGCGGCAGAAGTACGCAAAACTATTGACGAATATCAACAATGCGCTGCAGGCCGCCACCGACATGGCTGAGGGGTCGGCCGACATCGCGCGTGCGTTGCGCGACGAGGCGCTCGCGTGCTACGCCGCCGCCGGAATTGCCGTGGCGGGCGCGGACGAAGTCAAAGCGCGCCGTGCCGACGGCTTGCGCTACGTGAACATTCAAGGTCACGTACGCCACGGCGGGTCGACCTGGCAGAGCCTCGCGCGCCGCACCGGTGACGTCGAAACCGACTATCTCAATGGCGAGATCGTGTGGCTGGGCCGCGGCCACGGTGTCCCGACGCCGGTCAATCGTGTGATGCAACGGCTCGGCAACGAACTGGCGCGACGCAAAGCACCGCCCGGCAGCTTGAGCGTCGCCGATGTGCGTGCGCTGATCGCCGCGCAGTTGTCGCAGGCTTAGTTCGCCGCCTCAGCCGAGGCTCGCGAGCCACTCGTCGTCCGAACCCTCGGCTATTCCCTCGAACAGGATCGTCGACAGATAGCGCTCGCCCGTGTCGGGGAGCATCGCGAGTATCACGCTGCCCTTCGGCGCGCGCTTGGCGACGTCGATCGCACCCGCGAGTGTGGCGCCGGCGGAAATGCCGACGAAGATCCCTTCTTTCTGCGCGAGGTGCAGCGCCGTGTCGCGACCGACGGTGTCCTCGACGGCGATGATTTCGTCACAGACTTCCCGGTTCAATACCGCCGGAATGAAATCCGGCGTCCAGCCCTGAATTTTGTGCGGCTTCCACTCTTTGCCGGCGAGCATCGCGGCACCCGCCGGTTCGACCGCGACGATCTTCGTGTCCGGTCGCGCGACTCGCAGCATTTCACCGACGCCGGTCAGCGTGCCGCCGGTGCCCCAGCCGGTAACCCAGTAGTCGAGCCGCTTCCCGGCGAAGTCGCGCAGGATCTCAGGCCCCGTCGTATTGCGGTGAAACGCGGGATTCGCCGGATTCTCGAATTGCCGCGCGAGGAACCAGCCGTGTTTTTTCGCCAACGCCTCCGCGCGCTTCACCATCCCGCTGCCGCGCTCGGCCGCCGGGGTCAGGATCACCTTGGCGCCGAGTGCACGCATCAACTTGCGGCGCTCGATCGAAAACGTCTCGACCATCGTCGCGACGAAGGGATGTCCGAACACGGCGCACACCATCGCAAGCGCAATGCCGGTATTGCCCGACGTCGCTTCGACGACGGTCTGCCCGGGCTTCAGCGCGCCCGAGTCGCTCGCGTCTTTGATGATGGCGTAGGCCAAACGGTCTTTGACCGACGCCATCGGATTGAATGACTCGACCTTCACGTACATGGTCACGTGGTCGGGTCCCGTGCGATGCAGGCGGACGATCGGTGTGTTGCCGATCGTGTCGAGTATGGTGTCGTAAATCATGGCGGACCCCCCGTGCATGTCGTTCGAAACGAGGCAATGCTACGCGTACGCGATGCAGCGCGCGAGGCTCGTGGTCCACGCGCGATGCCGTTCAATGCTGCCACATCGCGGCCTCGTCGAGGCGCGTCCGCAGCTGAGTCGCCCACGAACGCGCCAGCCGTTGCACCTCCGACCAGTTCGTTACCGAATTCGATTGCTGCGTCGTGCCCGGGGTGTCCGCGGCGCGTCGATCCACGACGCGCACGAGTACCGCGTTGCTCTGCGAGTCGCGAATCTCGATAACGAGCGTCGCTTCACCGACGGAGTTCAAGTAGATGTTGCCGCGCCCGATCGGATCAGGCGGAACAAAAGAAACGACATCGATCAACCCGCCCCAGATCGTCAGCACGTCGGGACCGGGCGCGTCGACGAGCTGGAATTTCTGCGATTGCGCGAGTTCAGTACGAAAAGCGTCGCTGACGATCGTACGCAGGCGCGCTTGCTGTTCAGCGGTGACCGGAAACTCGCTCGCGCTCGAGCGCGCCATGCGGTTGACCGGCCTGACCGGACGATACTCGATGCCGGCGCCTTGCAGCATGATTTTCGTGTAGCCGGCGAGCGTGAAATCGGGGCGCATCCACGCGCCGGAGACAGCGGTGTTCTTGACCTTGGCGAGGCCGTCGTACGTCTCGCTCTGTTCGAGCTCGGGCGGGCCGGTTCGACTGGTGCTGCAACCCGCTAGCAGCATTGCCGCGCCAATGGCGACGGCGCACAGGATAGTCCGCATCGGTGTGTCCCTTTTTCATTGAGTGGTTGCGAGGATTCTAGCGTGGTCGTTTGGATGGGGTCTTGCTTCTTGTCTATGATGTGGCGCGTAGCGGTTAAGGAAAATGACTGATGCGTGCGACGCTCGCAAACGTGTGCGGACTGATTTGGCTGGTTGTCGTCGCGTGTGCGGGTCCGGCGCGAGCGGAGGATTCCGCTGAGGCGCCACCGGCACCCGTTGCGGCACCGTTGCCCGCCGACCCCGTCGACCGCAACAGCATCCTCGCGGCGAACGTCGTATTCGGCAAGGACGAAGCGACCGGATTCTGGCCGCTGTATCGCGACTACCGTCGCGACCTCGACGGACTCCATGCCAAACGTGTACGCGCGATCACCGCGTATGCGGAAATTTTCCGAACGATGACCGCGGATCAGGCCAAAGGGATGCTGGAGGACCTGCTGCAGGCCGACGAGGCCGAAGTCAAAGTGAAACGTGATTACTTGAAGAAATTCCGCAAAGTGCTGCCGGAAACGAAAGTGACGCGCGTGTTCATGATCGACGGCCGGTTCGATGCCGACGCAGCGCGCGCACTGATGGCCACGGTGCCGCTGGCGGGTGAGCCTTCCGCGCTTTCACAATAAATCGCACGATAAATCGCACAATAAATCGCACGATAAATCGCGGCCGCGCACTAATCGCCGATCGACGATCTGCCCAGGATGTTGCCGATCCGAAGGAAATAGGCGCGATGGCCGCCTTCGGCGAATCCATAGCCGATGTACAGCGGACCCAGCGGCGAATTGAATCCCATATAGACGCTGCCGTTGACCAGGGCATCGTCGAGAATGTCGTCCGCGTCAGCCGCGGTGTTGCCGTACTCGAGCGTCATGCCGACGTACGGCGGCGACCAGCCGGTTGCAAAGAGCTTGTAGCGATAGCCCAGCAACACCATGCCGAAATCCTGCCCGCTCAATTCGTCGGGCTCGTAACCCGATAGCCGGAATATGCCGCCCGCGCGAAAGACGTTCTGTACCGGCGCGTTGCCGTCGCGCGTGAAGCCGAGCCGCGTGCCGAGGAGGAATGTATGCAGCCCGAATGACTTGGCCGTGAACGCCGAGCCAAACACCTGCTCGAACTCGTCGTCGGCACCGAGCGACGGCCGCGACCACAGATACTCGAAGTTGGCGAACGTGCCGCGCGATGGAAAGTAGCGGTTGTCGATGCGATCCCACGTCCCGTTGACGAACCATTCGCCACCTTCGAAATGCCCTTTCGGTATCGTAGGGTCGCCGACACGCACCTGTGTGCTGCCCGCATAGCGGCGTACGCCGCCGAACAGCGCCGCGTGCCGCCAGAATTCGCGCCCGGCCGCAAATGATCCACCGTATTGTTCAATGTCGGTCTGTCCGAGCTTGTCGCCTTGATCGTTGAATTCGGTCAGGTTGCGCCGTATCGCGAACAGCTTCGGCACGATGATCCACTTCAGCCCTTTGTCGATTGGCTTGTAGAGTTCCGCGAGCAATCCCTGGTTCTGCCCGAGTTGAACCATCCCGCGGAATTCGCTGCCGAGTGCGTCGACGTTGGTCTTCAGGAACGCGAGCCGCAGATCGATGGTCGATGAATCGCTGACGCCCGTGAAGTCGACGCCGGTTTCGATGAAGCTGGTGCCGCGTTCGTCCTGCTTGACGGTCACGAGGAGTCCGAGCTGTCCGTTGTCTTCGACAACTTCGTATGTCGCGCGCTCGAGAAAACCGAGCGCATAGATCTGCTGGATGTCTTTTTCCAGACGGGTCTCGTCGAGCGGCCCGCCGAGGTCAACGTGCAGCCGATCGTAGATGACCGAATCGGAAAATCTCGACTGGTTGTTCAAATGTACGAACGCGATGATGGGTCTGCCCGCGGCGCACCGCGCGAGTTGCGCCCGATAATCGGCGTACGCCGCGCTCGTGAGTCCTAACGGCGTCAACCTGTCGCGCAGCGCATTCGCCGCATCGTAGCCGCGTGGTATCGATTGATCGAGCTTACTGAAGTCGGCGGATGTGATCGTGTTGCCGAGATCGGGCACGATCAACACATCTTCTTGTGTCAACAACGCTTTCTGGATCTCGGTGTTGTTGACGACCATGATGCCGCTCAACTGGCTGGTGATCGAAACGAAGTCCGTCAATTCCGCGCGCGTCGACAACGGCGTGCCCACGTCGACGGCGATCACGGTGTCGGCACCCAGACCCTGCACGACGTTGACCGGCAGATTGTTGACGATGCCGCCATCGACGAGCAGGCGACCCTCGAAGTCGATCGGCGAGAACAATCCCGGGATCGACATGCTGGCGCGCATCGCGGTCGCGAGGTCGCCTTGCGAGATGACCACGGATTTGCCGGTGACGATGTCGGCGGCGATCGCCCGGAACGGGATCGGCAGCGCGTCGAAGTCCTTGGTCTGCACGCGCTCGCTCGTCACGGTCTGAAAGAAAAACTGGATCTTCTGGCCGCTGATCGCGCCGCGGGGCAGCAATGAGGATTTCTCCCCGACACCGAACTTGGGCCCGAACAGTGCGAGATCGTCATCGCGTTTGCGCCTGAACGGGCGTTCGGCGCGGATCGTGTTGTCGGCGAAGATGTCGGACCAGTTCAACGCGCGAATCGTCGCTTCGAGTTGATCTGCGGTCATGCCGGTCGCGTACAGGCCGCCGACGATCGAGCCCATGCTGGTGCCCGCGACGTAGTCGATCGGCACGCGCAACTCTTCGAGCACACGGATGACGCCGATGTGCGCGATGCCCCGCGCGCCTCCGCCGCCGAGCACGAGCCCGATCTTCTTGCGATCCGTCGGCGTCGGTTTGCATGGGTCGGATGCGTGTACAAAATCGGCGCACCCGACGCTTACGAGCATGCCGGCCAGCATGCAACGAAGTGTCGTTGCGATTCGCGGTGAATGACCGGGGCGATGCATCCAACGTCTCCGGACGTGGTTGTTACGAAGCCTGATCGCGAAGGCGCGCGCGAGCCTAACCCTTGCACCCGAGTCGAGCAACGGCCGGTGCCCATCCCATGCGCCTGTTAACATGCTGCTGCGACACGTTGACGAGAGCGACTGAATCGAATGGTTGGACAGATCGATCGTGCAGCTGCATCGAGCTGGTACGAAGAAAAACAATCCGCGTGGTTGTACCGCGTGCTTGCCGATGTCGAGCCGCGCCCGACGCTGTCGACGCTCTTTGCCACGCTTGCCAATGAAGCCGACGCGCAAGCGAATTTGTGGGAGACGAAAGCAACCGCGAATGGCGGTGCGCTGACGGAATTCTCGCCGGCGCCGCGCGCGCGCGTCGTCGCCGCGCTGGCGCGACGCTTCGGCGTCAAACCGATTCGCCAGGTGCTCGCGGCAATGAAGGTGCGCGGCATGTCCGCGTATTCGAGTGCACATCCCGGCGGCCATGTGATGCCGGCGACACTCGAAGAAGTGGGCAAATCGCATCGTGGCGTCGGTGGCAATCTGCGCGCGGCCGTATTCGGCGCGAATGACGGCCTGATCTCGAATGCGAGTCTGATCATGGGGGTCGCGGGCGCGACATCCGATAGCCGCATGATCCTGCTGACCGGGATCGCAGGTCTGTTGGCCGGAGCGTTATCGATGGCGGCCGGCGAGTTTGTCTCGGTACGCACGCAACGTGAACTGTACGAGCACCAGATATTGCTCGAACAGGACGAACTCGCGGAATACCCGGAGGCGGAAGCCGAAGAGCTCGCGCTGATTTATGCCGCGCGCGGCATGGACCTCGACGAAGCGCGGCTGGTGGCGCACAAGATGCTCGCCGATCCAACACACGCGTTGGACGTGCTTGCACGTGAGGAACTCGGACTCAACCCGGATGACCTCGGTTCGGCCTGGGGCGCCGCGGGATTTTCGTTTGGTTGTTTTGCCGTGGGTGCGCTGGTGCCGCTGTTGCCGTTTCTGTTCAACGTTGGCGGCCTCGGCGCGTCCGGTATCCTCACCGGCGTTTCGTTGTTCGGACTGGGTGCGACGATCAGTTTGTTCACGGGGCGGCGCGCGCTGCGCAGCGGACTGCGCATGCTTGCGATCGGCGCGGCGGCCGCGGGGCTCACGTACGCGCTCGGCTACCTGTTCGGCGTCGGCATCGGCTGAACAGCTCGCCCCCGAGTGAGATCGTTGGCGAGCTGGATCGCGATCTGGAGATCGCTCCACAACGGTCATGTCAGCCTGTGGGAGCGGTCTCCAGACCGCGAGGGGCCTGCCGGATCGTTTCAGTCTCAATCGGGAGATCCACAGGATGAGTCGCTACGGCGCAGGCGCGTCGACCGGCGTGTAGTAGTGCTTCTCGCCAAGCGCCGCGACGCGCGCCCAGAACTCGGGTCCACCCGCTTTGCCGACCGCATCGAGGTCAGACATCTGGCGCCATAGCGTCCACGCGTCGGGATTGAGTTGCGCGGCGCTCGCGAGCACGCGCAGGCCTTCGTCACGACGCCCCATCTGCACGAGATAGCGGCCGAGTCGGAACGTCGCGTGTGCGCGCGCAACCGCCG